>NZ_JALAAB010000006.1:0-239911 GCF_037546705.1 Vibrio sp. 2-Bac 85
CCTGATTAAATATCAACATTTACCTATTTTATGTTTATATCCTAGCATTTTTTTCTTTAATGATTTATTACCATTGTTTAGCGAATACATAGATTTAAAGAAACGATAAGCCTTTCTATCAAACCAGTTTTTCACAAATGCACCGCAGTAGAGACAAAGATTATTAAAGTTTAGTTTACGCGTATATGCAGGGGGCGAAACAATCTCATAGGGGCCTGTTTTAATTAGACTTAAATGTGAGAAATCACAAGTAAACTTTATTTTTTTTATATTTCGCCCTTGAAAAGAAATAAAAGGATATTGTAAAGGGATCATGTGTTTTCTTTTTCTAATCCAATTAGAAATTATAACACTTAATATAGCTTGTTCTGATGTAGAGTGGCTAAATTGCTCGTCTAATTCTCCATATTGCTCCCCGTTAATCCACTCTTCATTTTCACACGCAGTAAGCCACTCTTGTAAAAGCGCTATTGAAATATCGGATTTCCTCACAATAATAAAGTTTGCATGCAACGTAGGAAATTCAAAAGAAAACTCGTGCCCCTCGCCAAGCTCCCTTAAAACATTTGTTTTTGTTATTTCTCTATTTTTTACTGGGTGATCATGGTTTGCAATAAAAAAATCAAATGAGCAAATTTCTAAGCACGTGTTAGCGATCTCTCTAATTTGTTCGTAATCGGCTAACTGCTCATACTTTTTGATATTAGCATCACGGTAAATAAGAACATCCCCATCATTCATTTTTTCTAGTTCAAGGAGCATAATTAAAGGATTCCAGGCACTAAAACCAATTTTAGACATTCCTGCATTTAAAGTAACTAAACCAGTACTATCATACTCTTTTACATATTTTTCATATCCTAATTCTTTTAATCTTCTGGGGTTATAAGCTGAAATTTCATCTACATGCCCCTGTGCATATTTAAGTACCAGATCTTTATTTTCTTTTAGATCTAAGGCATTATCAAACGGTGCCCCCTCTGAATAGAAAAAAACTAAATTGGTTTTTTTTGTATCGTCTTTAATATTAATCACTGATGTAATTACCTTTTTCACTCACTATTTAATTGTTTATCGGCATGTTTTTATGCCAATTATTATTTACTCTTTATTGGTACATTAATTAAATTAATAGTAGTCACATTTCCTTAGAGTCAAAATACCACTGGGTATGCTTTTTAAGAATTCGAAGCTTGGCTTCAATAAAAAGAGGAAAAATATACCTTAACCGATACAGATTTAATTCCACTTTATCTTTTAAAGAACATTCTACTTTAAACTTAGGATCACAATATTTTTTATATAGCGCTTGCCATTCATAAAAATAGATATGCGAACACTTGCCTTTGGGTTTAGAAACTCTCGACTTTTGAAGAAATCGAGTACATAGACCTAAACCAATCTCTTCAGGAGAAGCTATAACGACATTATTAGCATAACAAATATTAGACTGTATCAGTTTATCTTTTGAGTTATCTAAAAGGTGTTTGAGTTTTATATTCGCATCAAACTTATTAAGCGCCATTAACCAGAACAGTTGCGCACAGTCAATCGCATAATTTGGATGCGAATCATGGTAGGGTTTATTATCACTTGGTATATAATCCTTAACTAAAGGTAGATCCCAAAGTGTTAATAAATCTTGTCTGAGCCCAAAGTAAAAAAAGTCATTTAAATGAAAAGCAACCCTATGACCTTTTGAGTATTGGCGAGCAAATACATTCGACATGACTACCCTTTCTTGTAAAAAACGGTAAGTTTCACAGCGCTTCTGGAAGGTTTTTTGCAATTCAACAAAGTTATTAGACGTTAAATAATTATCACTTCTCAACTTCATTGCATATTTAGTTTCTACTTTTTTTAAACCTTCATAACTAGAGACAATTTGTCGATTATTATTGTAATATTTAGGTGTCCCATCTAGTTTATATTGGCGAATATTTGAACCAGGATCATCACATAAAACTAATTGATCATAATCCAGCCCATCTAATATTTGATCTCGCCATGTAGACAATATTATTTTCGCACCAGGAAGGTGCTGCCTGATGGATTTTAAGCATTTATAGGTGATGCCTTCTTCTTGATTTCTATCACTTAAAGCTTGTACCGGACCTTGAACCACCACGGTAATGTCATTAAAGGTATTACCCTTACTCATATTTAACCCTACTGCACTGATAAATCTAAATTTATGAATGTTTTTTATATTTACTACTTATTCTTTAGTTTAATTTTTTCTTCTTGTTCTAAATACCAAAGCCCTGCATATTTATTAAATGAAGATTGTGTAAACATCACCGCAATCATCAACCCTCTACTACCATCCAAAAATCCTAAACGAATAACATAGATAAGAAAGAAGGTCCAAATAGCTCTTAATACGGCAAAATGAATGCCTAAACTTGGCTTTTTCTTTTTGAAATATTTTAACGTTGTCTGCCATGAGTAGAGTCTATTTTTTTCTAGGAGGTGTTCGAAGCTTCTTAATGAATTATGCATTAAATACCCCTCCTTTAGCGTTGATACTTTACCTTGTGTCAATACATTAGCATGTACAAAAACTTTGGTTATTTCAGCCCCTTCTCTTTTAAATAACCTTTTGGGAGCACGAGAAGATCGGCCAAACTTCATTAATTTATTTAGGATTAAATTTCCCCAAGGTAATTTAAATGCAACTTCTTGTAAAGTTGGATCAGATAGTTGCTTGGTTATCTCCACTTTCATTGCATCATCTAGATATTCATCAGCATCTATAATTAAAACCCAATCACACGTGCATTTCTCGAATGCTCTTGCCTTTTGAAAACCATCCCCAGGCCAATCCTCAGTGATCCATATTTTATCTGTATATTGTTTTGCTATTTCGACCGTTTTGTCTGTACTACCGGAATCAAATAAAATAATTTCATCTGCAAAACCTTTTAAAGACTCAAAACACGGTATAATTCTATCTTCTTCATTTTTACTGATAATTAACGCGGATATAGTTCGCATAAAAGCACTCATTTTTTAATGGTTAATTAATTCATTGAAGTACGCTAAGTGTTGCTTTACCGTTTCTTTAGAATTAAATTTTTCTTTTAATCTTTGTTTAGCCGCAAGTCCCATTGACTTACATTTATCTTTATCATCGATTAACTTCTTCATTGCATCAGCAAAAGCATCAACATCATTGGTTGGAACAATATATCCTGTAACCCCATCGGAAACCAATTCAGGACTACCACCAGTCGTTGTTACAATCGATGTTGTTGCATTTGCCATTGCTTCAATGATCGTCCTCGGCAAGCCTTCTCCGCTTATTGAGGGCTGCACTTGAAAATCAGCCATTGCCATTAATGAAGGGACATCACTCCGGTGACCAATATAATGAATATTTTCGGATATAGGGCTTTGTTTCATTTCATCAAAATGAGGTTCATAACCGTGACCGGCCAAAATGAGATGAAAATTAATGTTTTTAATCGTAGATACAGCTTTTAATAATAGCGAAATGCCTTTACTCGGGCGCACATGTGTTGCACATACCGCAATAATATCATTATCGCTTAAACCAAACTCTTCTCTCAATGTAGGCTGAATAAGATACCAGTCTAATTCATGGCCTTTATAAATGGTAACAACATTATTCTTGTTTTTCCAAACACGTTTTACAACGTCTTGTTGAACTGCCTTTGATACACACACAACACCGTCAACTCTAGGATGTAGCTGAGTTAAATACGCACTTGGATCATGTCGGTATAAACCTCCAGTTGTACCTCGGTAAACAACAAATTTAACTTTATTACCTATGCAAGCAAACGCTGCATTAGGGATAGTTTTTGAGTTAAATGCATAGCAGATATCATATTTATGTTGTTTTAATTCAAGCTTAATCGCTCGAATAGTTTTTAAACAGATTTTCTTCGTCGGATAGCAGTCAATAACATTAATACCATGCTCCCTTAACTTAGTGACATACTCAGCTTTACCTTGCGTCAGAATAGTAATTGAGTGTCCTTGCTTAGCCATCTCGATAAATATTTCAGCCTCAGGACGAATACTATTCCAAGCATGTAGATATGAAGCACAAACTAATATTTTCATTTAAATTCCATCGCAACTACGTTATATAAAAAATTAAATTAAGAAACACACACTAAAAAATATTTGACCATTTATCGAATGCAAATCAATTCTAACAAAAATAAGGCTCTGTTAATTATATTTATCTCTTCTAAATTATTACTTAGACTCATGACAGAAGAAAATTTTCATTAAATACATTCAGTATAATAATATCTAACAACTTAATATTAATCCTTTCCATATTATGAATGCGATATTTAACTTAATGCCATCTGTTTATCCACAATAGAATAAATGACAGCCACTCAACGCTTTCTATTGTTGGATTGATAGGATTGTCGATATATTTTACAATATTTTTAGCTAAAAGTTGAGCATCTCCTTTCGGGGATATTCCTTTAGATAAATCGCCAAGCAATATTTCACTAGCAGGTCCACAATCAGTACTTACAACCCGTGTTCCACATGCTAAAGCTTCTGTAATAACATTAACAAAACCCTCTTTATCAGAACTAAGTACGAATAAGTCTGCATTTTTATACCATGGGTATGGATTACTAACAAAACCGAGGAAAATAACTCACTCCTGTAAGTTCAATTCAGTAACCAATTTCATTAATACGTCTTTTTTGATTTCCCTCGCCCAAAATGACTAATTTATAATATTGAATTTTAGATAAATGAAAAGCCTTTATTAATAAATCAAATCGTTTTTGATTACTCAACCGCCCAACACCAAGTGTGTAGTTTTAAAATTTTATGATATTTTCCAATACTTTAATTTTTTTCGTAACTTGAGCTGACGTATCAAGTTTAGTGGTTTTTTCTTTAATACAAGCAATTCATTTTTGTATAACTCCTCACATGCTTTAATGACTCGCAAGCTAGACATACCATCATTATAAGGATGAGTTTCTTGACAATATTTATTAATATTTTCAGCCCGATGAGAGGATATATTAAGTGCACTTTCAATTGACATTTTAATATCTTCAATCGCATTTATATGGATAAAACTGTCGTTTGTTGTTTTGTTTTTGTAGGCAATTACCGGCTTTTTTTGTAATAAGAACATAGTCATAATCGACGAAGTATCACATATCATCACATCAGCAGCTTGCAATAGAGGAATAACATCATCTGTTTCAACAAATTGCAAATTTTCGTTCTGTATTGCTTTGTATTTTTCTACAATATCAGCTGGCATTTTAGGATGGAACTGTACTAACCAACGATATTCAGGTGACTGGCTTAATTGTTTAATAGTAGGAAATAACTCATCAGCATAAGAAGTTTCTGCCGAAAAAGTAGAACAAAGTAAAATTGTTGGGCGGTTATCCCCTTGAATGCGATAAGGATTTACTTCAACAGCTGTAAATAAAGGATCGAGCATTGCCCAGCCGGTTTCTTTAACGGTAAAGGTTTGGTATTGCTCTGATAATTTTAAAAATCGTTGTGTCGTATTTGGCCCTTGGGTACAGTACATATCAAAACACTGACGAATTTTAAAATGAGCATCGTTACCTCGTTTGCCAGAGTTAAAGCCATGAAATAAACCCACCTTGATCCCTTTAATGAAACTAGGCACAACATTACCAGGGACTAAAACAAAATCAGCTCCCCACTGATTCACTTTTTCAACCGTATTCAATTGAATTTCATCGCTTAATAAATACTTATCAGAAACTTCCTTGCCTTCTAAAAACCATTTAACACTCCCCCCTCTAGCGAGGATTACAGACTGTATAGGACGTAGCATTGCGTAGGAATAATTTTGAGAAATGTACATTAGATATTTTTGAGGAAGCATACTCAGCATATTCCGTATTAATAAAACAAATCGTTAAGTATCAATGATTATATCGTGGAATTTATATATGATATATATTTTTACTTGAACAGTTAGGGGTAACAATGATTCTTCGATGGTTTTATAGTATTGTGCTTATGATCGTTTCCCCATTTTTCCTTTATTCACTCTATAAATCAAAGCCTAACACGCCTAAGTTTGGTGTACGTTGGAAGGAGCACTTCGGGTTTACACCTAAGTTACAGGATGCGATAAATGCGCCGATCTGGATCCATGCGGTTTCTGTTGGAGAGGTATTAGCCGTTACACCTTTAATCAAAACATTCAAAAAACAAAATCCTACCGTATCAATTATCATTACTACCACCACCAGCACAGGTGCGGCAGAAGCAGAAAAACTTGGAGATTTAGTTGAACACCGTTATATGCCTGTCGACTTTTCATTTGCAGTTAATGGATTTATTAGCGCTATTCAACCGCAAGCGCTGTTTATTATGGAAACAGAACTGTGGCCTAATACCTTACACTGCTGCCAAGTACATAACATTCCCGTCACTATTATTAATGCTCGTCTTTCTGCACGATCTGAAGCTCGCTATAAAAAATTCCCCTTTGTTTTCAGTTTATTGCTTAAAAATATTAATTATATTTTAGCGCAGACAAAACAAGATGCACAGCGTTTTATGAACTTGGGATTAAAAACAGAACAAGTCAGTGTTACAGGTTCAATTAAGTTTGATATTAAAGTGAATGACGAACAGCTAACACAAGCTTCATTATTGCGTCATTCGCTAGGACAAGACAGACCTATATGGATTGCTGCCAGCACGCATAAAGGTGAGGACGAACAACTTATAAAAGCTCACCAACAGCTATTGTCGAAGAAACCTAACACATTATTAATCCTAGTCCCTCGTCATCCGGAGCGCTTTTTATCGGTGCAAATATTGGCAGAGCAAACTGGTTTATCAGTGACCACTCGCAGTAGTCAACAAGTAATTACTGATGAAACTCAAGTCTACTTAGGTGACTCGATGGGTGAAATGATGGTTTTATTAGGAGCCGCTGATATTTGTTTTATCGCCGGCAGTTTAGTTGGGGATAAAGTGGGGGGACATAATTTATTAGAACCTGCTGCGCTTAAAAAGCCAATTTTAAATGGTCCAAGTTATTTTAACTTTAAACAAATAACCGAGCAATTAGTCGAGCTTGGTGCTTGTACGATCTGCAAAGATAGTAGTGAAATAACTGATTCTTTGATGCAATTATTTGATAATAAAAAAATGTGTACTGAGCAAGGTGAAATAGCCTTTAGTTTTGTACAAAAAAATCAAGGCGCATTGCAGAAAACTATCGATGCGATGCAAACTAAAGGCGCGATGTAAACTAAAAGCGCAATGAAAACTAAAGACGCGATGCAAAAAAAATAAACTAGGCTTGTTGATAAGCGTGGAATAAGCACTGCCAATCATTCTGAGTCCATTTTATCTGGCGTTTATTAAGCTCTTTATTAAAAGATCTTAATAAGCGTTGAAGGTTTGCTTCTTTCCAAGCTTCCCCCTGCTGCTGGTAACATTTATCAAAATCAATGATCCAAGCTTTTCCATCATTATCTAAAAGAATATTATGAATGTTTAAGTCCGTATGATTTACCTGAGCTTGATGCATTTTTTTTATTTGTATCGCAATCGCGCTATATTCCGTTTCAGTTAATGGGCGTTGCTGTAGCACCGCCACTAAATCCTGTGCATTTGGTATTTTTTCTGACAGCAGATCCGCCTGATAACAAAAATTTCTTTTAATCACGCGCGCCGCAATGGGTTTAGGCACATTCACATCATGTTGCTTTAACGTTTGTAACAAATGAAATTCAGCCACTGAGCGTGTTTTTTGCCAGCCATTAAATAAATAATGGTCCGATATTATCTTGCCAAATAGCCCACCTCGTCGATAATGACGCAGCGCGGCTTGCATTTTTGCCAGTTGCACAAACCATGTTGTACCTCGCCCCGTCGCAGAGCCGACTACTTTATCTTGTTCAAGCCAAAATTGAGCATCAAAACAACGTTCAATATCATCGCTAATTAAGCTATCATCGAATATTATATAGTGTTTATTTTGCTCAAGCGTTTTCAACATGACTCTAATCCATTTATTTCAAAGATAAGATATTAACATGCCTCTATTTACAACTGCACCAAAATCTATCTGTCTACTGCGCCTCTCAGCTATTGGTGATGTATGCCATGCAGTCGCGATGGTGCAAGCAATTCAAAAACAATGGCCGACCACTAAGATAACGTGGATCATGGGTAAAATTGAAGCGCAATTGTTGCATGACTTACCCGATGTAGAGGTGATCGTTTTCGATAAAAAAACTGGCTTCTCGGGAATGAAGGCAATTTGGAAGCAACTGTCTGGCAGAAAATTTGATGCCTTATTGCATATGCAATTAGCACTGCGAGCGAGTGCACTAACACTGGGTATTAAAGCTAAATACAAAGTAGGATTTAACCGTAAACGCGCTAAAGAAGGGCAATGGTTATTTACCAATAAAAAGATCCCCGATACGGCCTCACAACATGTATTAGATAGCTTTTTTGAGTTTGCTTACTTTCTAGGTATTGATAAAACAACACCGACTTGGAATATTCCACTTAGTGATGCAGATATTGAATTTGCAAATCAAGTTAGTCATTTAAACCGACCTTTGTTTGTGATCAGCCCTGCTGCCAGTAAAGACGAACGCAACTGGTTAATTCCTCGCTATGCTATGGTCGCGGACTATGCAGCTAAAACAGGTTTTGCAGTGGTGTTATGCGGTTCACCGACCCCAAGAGAACAAAAACTCGGTGAAGCTATAGAGAGAAAAATGCACCAGCCGGTCATTAATCTAATTGGTAAAACATCGTTAAAACAATTAACCGCCGTATTAAAAGAAGCTTCACTGGTATTAGCCCCAGACTCTGGTCCTGCCCATATAGCAACAACACAAGGAACACGAGTGATAGGTTTATATGGTCATAGTAATCCTAAACGAACAGGCCCTTACCTAAGTAAAGATAGTGTTGTTAGCGTTTATGAAAAACATGTACAAGAACAACATAAAAAACCTTTGCAAGACCTACCTTGGAGTGCGCGCGCTAAGGGTGATCATATTATGCAGGATATAAGTACAGGCCAAGTGATAGAGCAGTTTAATAAATCAACCGACTCGCTAATTTAACGCAGTCAAACTACTCTTCTACACCTATATCAATTTAGCACTATATCAATTTAGCACTGATGTCAATTTAGCACTTATGCTTAAGCAATGAAAAAGGGCTAATACAATTAGCCCTAACATTTCACCATTTTAGCCAAGCTTATGGGAGGATTGTAAAGTTACTTTTGGTAAAATTCTTTATACCATTTAACAAATTCAGCAACACCTTCTTTAACAGTAACCGCTGGCGTGTAACCGATAGCCTTAAATAAGTCACTAGTATCTGCATAGGTTTGATAGACATCACCGGCTTGCATTTCTCGAAAATTTTTCTTCGCTTCAATGCCTAATTCACTTTCAATCGCTTGAACAAAGTCCATCAAACTAATCGGAGAACCGTGGCCAATATTGTAAACCGCATAAGGTGCAGAGCTCGTTGCAGGGCTTCCGGCCTCAACGGTCCAATCTGGGTTTTTAACAGGTTCAACGTCTGCAATACGAATAACACCTTCTACAATGTCATCAATATAGGTAAAATCACGCCACATATCGCCATTGTTATTGATATCGATTGTTTCACCTTCTAGAATTTTTTTAGTGAAGATGAACGGTGCCATATCAGGACGCCCCCAAGGACCATAAACAGTAAAGAAACGTAAGCCTGTCGTAGGAATATCGTAAAGATGAGAGTATGTATGCGCCATTAACTCATTAGATTTTTTAGTGGCTGCATAAAGAGAAATGGGATGGTCAACCGAATCGTTAGTGGAGAAAGGAACTTTAGCATTGAGACCATAAACAGAACTTGAAGAAGCATAAATTAAATGCCCAACTTTATTCTGACGACATCCTTCAAGAATATTTACATGGCCTATTAGATTACTATCAGCGTAAGCAAGTGGATTTTCAATAGAATAGCGAACGCCTGCTTGCGCACCTAGATGTATGACTCGGTCAAATTGCTGCTGTGCAAATAAAGCTTTAATTCCGTCACGGTCAGCGAGGTCTAATTTAATAAACTCAAACTGTTCATGCTCAATACGTTGCAATCTCGCTTCTTTTAATGCGATATCGTAATAATCATTAATATTATCAATACCAATGACTTGATGCCCCGCTGCTGTTAAACGTTCCACTACTACACTACCAATGAAGCCAGCGGCACCCGTTACAAGATATTTCATATTAACTCCTAAATGTAGGTCATTTTATTTTTCTTTTGCTATTTATTTTTTAGAATGACTAATTCAACTAGCTCAGACATTGCAGCTATAATTGCAGCTATAGTAGTGATTTATCAATGCGGAGTAAAATGCTTCTCATACAAAAACAAAAAAGCGCCTGAATGTAACCAATAACTTCGATTACATTAAGACGCCTATAGCAGCTCAAAATTGACAATAAAAATTAGCTATTCACGTTTATTTCCAAGCTTTTTTATTTCCAAGCTTTCCAGGCATTAATTAAACCGTTGGTTGAACAGTCGTGGCTATTCACACTATCGTCATTACTCAACTCAGGTAAAATTTGCCCTGCTAGTTGCTTACCTAACTCAACACCCCATTGATCAAATGTGAAGATATTCCAGATAACCCCTTGAGTGAAAATCTTTTGCTCATACATTGCAATTAATTGACCAAGTGTACTTGGTGTGATTTTTTTCACTAGAATTGAGTTAGTTGGTTTATTACCTTCAAACACTTTATAAGGGACTAAATCAGCCACTTCTTCAGCAGATTTACCCGCAGCAGTAAACTCAGACTCCACTTGCATTTTGCTTTTACCAAAAGCTAATGCTTCAGTTTGAGCAAAGAAGTTAGATAATAATTTAGCATGGTGATCACCAGCCGGATTATGGCTCACAGCAGGAGCAATAAAGTCACAAGGAATTAATTTGGTTCCTTGGTGAATCAATTGATAGAAAGCATGTTGACCATTAGTACCAGGTTCACCCCAAATAATTGGACCTGTTTGGTAATCAACCGGGTCACCATTACGATCTGTACATTTACCGTTAGACTCCATATTTCCCTGTTGGAAGTAAGCAGGGAAACGATGCATATATTGGTCATAAGGAAGAATAGCTTCTGACTCAGCGCCATAGAAGTTGTTATACCAAATCCCAATTACCGCTAATAACACAGGAATATTATTTTCAAATTCTGTAGTGGCAAAATGCTTATCCATATCGTGAGCACCAGCCAGTAACTCTTCGTAATTTTCAAAGCCAATGGTTAATGCAATCGATAAACCAATCGCTGACCAAATTGAGTAACGACCGCCAACCCAATCCCAGAACTCAAACATATTTGCAGTATCAATACCAAACTCTGTTACGGCATCCGCATTCGTTGATAACGCAGCAAAGTGCTTAGCAACAAATGCTTCATCTTGCGCAAAGTTTAAGAACCAATCACGCGCACTATGTGCATTGGTCATAGTTTCCTGTGTAGTAAATGTTTTAGACGCGATTAAAAACAACGTCGTTTCTGGATCTACTTTTGTTAGCGTTTCAACAATATGCGTACCATCAACATTAGATACAAAATGAGTTTCAATACCTTCTACTTTATAAGGACGTAATGCTTCAGTAACCATAAATGGACCTAAATCAGAGCCACCGATTCCGATATTCACCACATCTGTAATACGTTTACCGGTATAACCCAACCACTCACCAGAATGCACTTTTTCACAGAATGTTTTCATCTGAGCTAACACTTGGTTGATTTTAGGCATCACATCTTCACCATCAACCATCACCGGCGTATTACTGCGGTTACGTAATGCCGTATGTAAAACCGCACGCCCTTCTGTAATATTTATTTTTTCACCAGAAAACTGCGCTTTGATAGCCGACGCTAAATCTACTTCTTTAGCGAGATCAATCAAACTCGCTAGTATTTCTTCAGTTATTAAATTTTTAGAGAAATCGAGTAAAAAATCTTCATTAAATTGACGAGAGAATGTTTCAAAACGTTCAGGGTTTTCAGCAAATAATTGAGATATTTGCATATCAGCATGATCATCAAATAAGTTTTGTAAGGTTGACCAAGCAGCGGTTTGTGTAGGTTGGATATTTTTCAACATATGGAGTTCCCAAGTTTATGATATTAAATTGTATCTACTCATGTGTGCTCGCCAGTCAATCAAAGCGACACAGAGTCATGTAATATTTATAACTAGCATGTAAAAGCAGTAAAGATGGCATACAGCCATGGTAATTAGTTATTCTTTTAATTTGATAATATCGGCAAATTCACAGTATTTCTGTGATAAAGCGTAACATTAAAAACAAAAGAAAATAAGCTACTTAAATCAATAAAAGAGCAAACAATAAAGATCCAATTACAAAGGAAAATTGTTATCATAGTGTCATATTTATACTTGAATGACAGAAGATGTAGATTTAGCTTTTTATAAAACGGCAATATGAAAGTACAGGCATTATAATTTTGAAAGCATTGATTTTAAATACAGAAATCAAACTGCTTTAATTAAAACTGTATTAATGTGTGCCTTGCTGAACTTAATATCTTCAGGTAGTTTGAGCATAATACCCAATAATTTTATCCTTAAGGTAAAGAGATAACCATGCAAGAAAAGCCAGACAATACGACTCATTTTGGTTTTAAAACCGTTGAAGAAGATAAAAAAGTGGAACTAGTTGCAGACGTTTTCCACTCTGTTGCTGCTAAATATGACATTATGAACGATGTCTTATCAATGGGTATCCATCGAATTTGGAAGCGTTTTACTATTGATTGTTCAGGTGTACGCCAAGGTCAAAAAGTATTAGACCTTGCAGGTGGAACTGGCGATTTAACAGCAAAATTTTCTCGTATTGTAGGCCCTAAAGGTAATGTAGTTTTAGCTGACATTAATGATTCTATGTTAAAAGTTGGCCGTACAAAGTTACGCGACATGGGTATTGAAGGCAATGTGAGTTATGTGCAAGCGAATGCAGAAGAACTGCCCTTCCCTGATAATCACTTTGATTTAATTACCATTGCTTTTGGATTACGTAATGTAACGGATAAAGATAAAGCACTGGCGTCTATCTACCGAGTTTTAAAACCAGGTGGGCGTTTATTAGTGTTAGAGTTTTCAAAGCCTATTTACACGCCGGTTAAAAAATTCTATGACTTCTATTCTTTTAATATACTGCCAAAATTAGGTAAATTAATTGCTAATGATAGCGAAAGTTACCAATATCTTGCGGAAAGTATTCGTATGCACCCAGGTCAAGAGGCGCTAAAAGAGATGATGGAAAATGTTGGGTTTGAAGGAACTGAATACTTTAATTTAAGCGCTGGTATTGTGGCTTTACACCGTGGTTATAAATATTAAGCGTGTTATTCAAAAAACCTAATAACAGATAAAATCCATTACAACGAGACTCAATATGCCATTAAACAACTTGCTTTGCGGTTTATTAGAAACAGGTGTAAATCAATTACATCAATTAGATAGCAGCGCTGTCATAAAACGGAAACAACTTAATGGCACTATTATTGGGGTTAGTTTAAAAGAGCTTAATTTCCCTTTGTATTTTGTTATCTCATCGCAACAGGTTGATATACTCAATAAGTTCTCCGGCGATCCTGATTGCTTTATTCGCGTCAGTGTTAGTGCGTTACCTAAATTACAAGATAATCATCAATTAACTCACTTGATTAAAACCGGACAATTAGAAGTTGAAGGTGATATTCAATTAGTGCAACAGTTTGCACAACTATTAACGGATATGGAAATAGATTGGGAAGAGCACTTATCGCATAAGGTCGGTGATGTGATTGCTCATAAGTTTTGTTACCACGCGAAAAAAATCCAGCAAATTGTTCACCAGCAGTTAATGAATGTAGAAAAACAAACGGCGCTCTATATTACCGAAGAGGTTAAACTTGCGCCTAGTGGCTTAGAAGTTGCCTATTTTTGTGAACAAGTAAAAACGCTAGATAAGCAAACAGATAAACTGTTGGTGAAGTTAAACCAGTACACAAATAAATAAAGTAAATTAACCATATGCTAACAAGTTAGCTGGAAGATAGATGATTAAAATAAAAGAATTATCGCGTTTGTACCAAATCAATAAGACTTTTATTGAGTACGGTTTAATTGAATTAGTTCCCAAAGCGCAAATCCCTAAAAGTTACTGGTTATTACGTCTGTGTTTATTTTGGTTACGAAACCAACATCAAGATATGGATTTACCTGAACGCCTGCGTTTGAGTTTGCAATCACTCGGACCTATCTACATAAAATTAGGACAAATGCTGTCAACCCGTCGTGATTTGTTAGCGCCAATTTATGCCGATCAACTGGCGCATTTACAAGACAATGTTCCAGCTTTTTGTGGTGATTTAGCAATCAAACAAATAGAAAAATCATTTCAATGTCCAATCGATGAGATTTTTGATGATTTTGATAAAGTCGCATTAGCATCAGCTTCCATTGCCCAAGTTCATACGGCTATTTTAAAAGAAGATGGCAGAGAAGTAGTTATTAAAGTGACACGCCCTGGCATTAAAAAAACTATTGCCGCTGATATTCAATTAATGAAATGGCTAGCAGCATTAGTTCAGCGTTTTGTTAAAGATGCAAGACGCCTGCGCCCTGTTGAAGTGATCAAAGAATACGAAAAAACTATTATTGATGAATTGGATTTAATGCGTGAAGGCGCCAATGCAATCCAATTAAGACGAAACTTTCTAAACTCTAAAGTATTATACGTACCTGAAATATATTCCGACTACTGTACAAAAGACGCATTAGTAATGGAACGAATCTATGGTATTCCCGTTTCAGATATTGATGCATTAAAAGCACAAAATACTGACCTTAAATTACTCGCAGAGCGCGGGGTTGAAGCTTTCTTTACCCAGGTATTTAGAGATAGTTTTTTTCATGCGGATATGCACCCAGGTAATGTATTTGTTTCCTACGAACATCCAGAAGACCCATTATGGATAGGCATAGATTGCGGCATTGTTGGGACATTAACCAATGAAGATAAACGCTATTTAGCAGAGAATTTTTTAGCCTTCTTTAATCGTGATTACAGACAAGTTGCACAACTGCATATTGATTCTGGTTGGGTACCGGCAGACACACCGGTAGAAGAGTTTGAATTTGCTATTCGCGCCGTCTGCGAACCTATTTTTGAGAAACCACTTTCAGAAATTTCATTTGCTCAAGTATTGATAAACCTTTTCAATACAGCTCGACGCTTTAACATGCAGGTCCAACCGCAATTAGTGTTATTGCAAAAAACCTTGCTTTATATCGAAGGATTAGGCCGTCAGTTATATCCACAACTAGATTTATGGGATACAGCAAAGCCCTTCTTAGAAAACTGGATGCGTGAACAGGTAAGTCCTAAAACACTGCTCAATAAAATTAAATTAAAAGCGCCGTTCTGGTTAGAAAAATTGCCTGACATTCCAGAGTTGGTTTATCACAATTTAGCGCAAAGCAAACAGATCCAACAACAACAGCAATTATTAATGCAACGCTTTAATGATCAGCAACAAAAAAATAACAAAAACCAAGTGGTAACATCACTGGCGATCACGTTGAGTATCATCACTGCACTTTTCTATTTACAATCAGAGGGTAGGTTTAACTTGTATTTTGCCTTACCCGCAGTAATATCATGGGTAATTGCGTGGCGTTTTAGCAACAAATCTTAATATTTTTAATAGCAGATAAAAAGCTATTGATTAATTTATATTATTTTTAACGATTTTTTAATCACTTTATTTTTAACAACATCATTACATATAGGAAATAGATTATGGGCGGTATCGGAATTTGGCAGTTAATTATTATTGCTGTGATTGTTATTGTTTTATTCGGCACAAAAAAATTACGCGGTATTGGCGGTGATCTTGGTGGTGCAATCAAAGGTTTTAAAAAAGCGATTAAAGACGAAGATACAACACCGACTGAGTTAGAAAAAAAACCAGACGCAAATTTAAAATCTGAGCAGAAAAAAACTGAAACAGAAAAAAGTGACTAAAAGATTAATCGGTTGATAGGTTGATAGGTTGATAAATTAATAGGTTAATAGGTTAATAGGTTAACTTTCAATATTTTTCTGCCGCTGTTTAATGGGCTTATTATCTAATAGTTGATGATGTATGTTAAATATCGTCGCTCATACTTTTTAGTGATAGAAAAAATGTTTGACGATAGATTAGATATTTAATGATAGATGATATGTTTGGCCACAAGTAATGTGTTCGGCTATTAATCCAAATGATTCATTAAACAATGGCTATTAAACAATGGTTCAGTCATGCAAGTAAGTCTGTAGAAGTTTATTACAGCCGCTAAATTGCTCAGTAAAAGGTACTTTAATTAATGTTTGATATTGGCTTTTGGGAGATCATGTTGATCTCTATAATTGGATTAGTAGTATTAGGCCCACAACGTTTACCTATTGCCATTCGTACGGTAATGAAATGGGTAAATACGGCCAAAAGTATGGCTAATTCAGTGAAAAATGAGATTTCACAAGAGCTTGAATTACATGAAATGAATGAAAATATGATCAAAGCAAGCAAACAAGGATTGGATAAACTAGATCCTGATTTAAAAGCTTCCATTGATGAAATGAAAAATAGTGTCAGCGAATTAACCCATCCCTATAAAAATAATGTGGATGACTTAATTAATGCACAAGCCACGACTAAAAAAGACAGCACCGATGCTAAAAATCCGGCTATAGGGCAAGCGAATGCATCCGCACAAGATAAAACTACGGAAGAGAACCTACAATCACAACACACTCCATCAGATAATAATAGGTTCGATAATGGTTTCGATAAGAGCTCAGCTACTAAAGTGCCAGTAACTGAAGCAGAGCAATCAGACCACGCATCTTCAAGCCACGTTTCTCAGCAGGATAAATAACTCATGAGCGAGCAATCGTCAGATCAAACGCAACATAGCTTGCCTTTAATTACTCATCTTTTAGAGTTAAGAGATCGCATTCTTAAAGTGGTGATCGTTGTGTTGGTGATATTTTTTAGCTTAGTTTATTTTGCTAACGATATTTATCACTATATTGCCATCCCACTAACTAGCCAATTACCTATTGGCTCAAGCATGATTGCAACAGGGGTTGCTACGCCCTTTTTCACACCAATTAAACTAACTATCGTATTATCTATTTTTGTCGCAATACCGGCTATTTTGCACCAAGTATGGGCTTTTATTGCACCCGGCTTATACAAGCATGAGCGACGACTTATTGCGCCCTTGGTGATCAGTAGCGCGCTTTTATTTTATCTAGGCATGATGTTTGCGTATTATGTAGTATTTCCTTTGGCCTTCTCCTTCTTTACTAGCACCGCTCCAGAAGGTGTGACAATTGCCACCGATATAAGTAGCTACTTAGACTTTGTATTAAAACTCTTTTTTGCCTTTGGCTTAGCCTTTGAAATACCCGTTGCCACTTTAGTTTTATGTTGGACAGGCGCAACTACACCTGAAGCATTAAGAGCAAAACGCCCTTATATTGTGGTCGCCGCGTTTGTCTTTGGCATGTTATTAACTCCGCCCGATGTTATTTCACAAACACTCTTAGCTGTACCCATGTTGATTTTATTTGAACTAGGGTTATTGTTTGCTCGTTTTTATGTGAAAAAGCCAGAAGACGATGAAGAGGTAGAAAATACAATCCACAAACAATCAAAACAGAGTGATTAACCGTTATGATTGATATCGGCATTAATCTAACTAATAAGCGCTTTGACAAAGATCTAGAGTCGGTAATTAGCAACGCAAAGCAAGTAGGTGTGAAGCAACTTATTGTAACCGGCACAAATATCACAGAAAGTGAGCAAGCACTTACCTTAGCAAAGGCCTACCCTGACTTTATCTATAGTACTGCAGGAATCCATCCGCACGATGCTAGCCACTTTACTGAACAGAGCTTAACACAGCTGAAAAAGTTAGCTGCGCAACCTCAAGTGAAAGCTATTGGAGAATGTGGATTAGACTTTAACCGCAACTTTTCAACACCAGCAGAGCAAGAAAAAGCATTTGTGCAGCAACTAGAGCTAGCCGTTGAATGCCAGTTACCTGTATTCATGCATGAGCGAGACGCAAACCAGCGTTTTTTAGCGTTACTCAAGCCTTATATTAATCAATTACCTAATGCAGTATTACACTGTTTTACTGGTGATCAAAAAGAGCTAGAACGTTGTTTAGCACTTGATTTACATATTGGTATAACCGGTTGGATATGTGATGAGCGCAGAGGCCAACACTTGCTTGAGTTAGTGAAAATAATACCAGATAATCGGTTAATGATTGAAACAGATAGCCCCTATTTATTGCCTCGTTCAATGCGCCCTAAGCCAAAATCTAGCCGAAATGAGCCAAAATACTTACCCTATATTGCTAAGGTCATTGCGCATGCTCGTCAGCAAGAGTTACAATATTTTCTCGATAACACAGAAAAAACAACCCGCTCTTTTTTTAACTTAACTTAACTTTTCGCTTTTATTAAGCCTCTATTTTTACGCATTATTAAGTCCTTAAAATAGACCGCTTAAAAAGGCTACAGGAATTATTATGACCGTTTCTCAAAGCTTTCCTGCTCGTCGTTTACGCAGATTACGTAAACACGATTTTTCGCGTCGTTTAGTACAAGAAAACCGTCTTACTGTAGACGATTTAATTTACCCAATGTTTGTAGTTGAAGGCACAAATCGCCGTGAAACAATTCCTTCAATGCCGGGTATCGAACGCTTATCAATCGATTTATTAGAAATTGAAGTCAAAGAATTGGCCGCATTAGGTATTCCTGCTGTTGCACTATTTCCAGTCACTCCGAGTGAAATTAAAACAGAGATGGCTGAAGAGGCCTATAACGAGAATGGACTCGCGCAACGTGCAGTAATGCGTATTAAAGAAGCTTGCCCAGAGCTAGGAGTGATCACCGACGTTGCTTTAGATCCCTTCACCACACATGGGCAAGATGGCATTATCGATAGTGAAGGTTATGTATTAAATGACATCACCACTGAAATTTTAGTAAAACAAGCCCTTTCACATGCCCAAGCGGGTGCTGACATTGTTGCACCATCAGATATGATGGATGGCCGAATCGGCGCAATCCGTGAAGCGCTTGAAAATGCAGGCTTTATTAACACCCAAATCATGGCCTACAGCGCAAAATATGCATCTACTTATTATGGCCCTTTTCGAGATGCAGTCGGCAGTGCTGGTAACTTAAAAGGCGCGAACAAATTTACTTATCAAATGGATCCTGCGAACAGCGACGAAGCTATCCATGAAGTTGCATTAGATATTCAAGAAGGTGCAGATATGGTGATGGTTAAACCAGGTATGCCATATTTAGATATTGTACGCCGCGTTAAAACTGAGTTAAAAGTACCAACATTTGCCTATCAAGTAAGTGGAGAATATGCGATGCATAAAGCAGCCATTGATAATGGTTGGTTAAAAGAAAGAGAATGTGTTTTAGAATCTTTATTATGCTTTAAACGCGCTGGAGCAAATGGTATTTTGACCTACTTTGCGAAGCAAGTAGCGCAATGGCTAAAAGAAGAAAAAAATAATTAACCTTTAAAAGCAAAAGCCATTTAACCACGAAGGCTCGAAGTGAAAAGAAGATTAGGTCAAAACAAACTTTAAATTTTTACCTTTTACCTTCATGTTATTCGTGAGCCGCAGCGCTTCGTGGTTAATACTGTTTTTTAAAACCAAAAGCTGATTAACCACGAAGACACGAAGCAAAAAGAAGGTTAGGTCAAAACACGTTTTAAATATTGTGTTGATTTTCTCTCTATTTTTCATGAAGCGTGCTTAATGGTTATTATCATTTTTAAAACCAAAAGCTAATTAACCACAAAGACCTAAATAACAAAGAAAATAAGATAAAAACATGCTTTAAATTTTGTCCTCTTTTACCTTCGTGTTCTTCGTGAAGCGCAGCGCTTCGTGGTTAATACTGTTTTTTAAAACAAAAAGCTGATTAACCACGAAGACACGAAGCAAAAAGAAGGTTAGGTCAAATCACGTTTTAAATATTGCGTTGATTTTCTCTCTATTTTCATGAAGCGTGCTCTGTGGTTAAAACTAGTTTTTTAAAACCAAAAGCTAATTAACCACAAAGACCTAAATAACAAAGAAAATAAGATAAAAACATGCTTTAAATTTTGTCCTCTTTTACCTTCGTGTTCTTCGTGAAGCGCAGCGCTTCGTGGTTAATACTGTTTTTTAAAGCCAAAAGCTGATTAACCACGAAGAAAAAAGAAGGTTAGGTCAAAAGAAGTTTTAAATATTGTATTGATTTTCTTTCTGTTTTTCATGAAGAGCGCTCTGTGGTTAAAACTGTTTTTTTAAAACCAAAAATTGATTAAGGTAATAACAGGTCTTTTTCGATAGGATGAAATACGGTACACGCATCTATTAATGCTTTAGCTGTTAACTTTGGCACTCCGTAAGCTTCTGTCGTAACTTGATAGACATCTCTTACTTTATCCAACAAAATAGCAAAATCACCATCACCCGTTAATAAAATGATCGTATCAACGGAAGCAGCAACTTCCATCACATCAATAGTAATACCTACATCCCAATCACCTTTAGCAGAGCCGTCGCTGCGTTGTATATAAGGTTTAAGCTTAACTTGAAAACCTATATGCTTTAACACCTCTTGAAACTTTTGCTGTTGATTATCTCCGCGGTCAATGGCATAAGCTAATGCACACACAATCTCACCTTGCTGTGAAATCTGCTGCCATAATTTACGGTAATTAAATTGTTTGCCATAAGCTTGGCGAGTGGTGTAGTAAATGTTCTGAACATCAGCAAAAACAGCAATTTTTTTCATAGTAAGTAACCTTGTGCAACCTTGGTAGGTGATCTTTGGTTGCAGTGTAGCACTTTGAATAAGTGACGTATTTAGACTTTTGAGGTTGAAAATGAGAGTGCTGGAAAGCCGATGGCTGAAATCAACGATATCAATTGGCTACGCTAAAATTTTGTTAAATATGGCGACATCCATCCCCACCGTTGAGCTTTCCAAAAAGATGGTCGCCGACAGGGCGAAAACACTTCATGCAATAATCAAGATAATGCAACGAGCGCAGACGAGTTAACTCCCCTGTATAACCAGACAAATAGTAGATACAAAAAAGCCCCTATTATCATTCCAGTAATCACGTACTGAACAAATAATAAGGGCTTAAATCACGCTAAATTTTTGCGTAATTAAAAATCTAACCTTCTAACCGCCTACAAAATTATTTCTTGGACCGTTTTGTTTCTTAGCACTACCCGTTCTTGCGCCTGAACGAACACCATCTTTATGCGGAACTTTTGGCGCTTTAGGCTTCTTGATTTGCTTCTCGTGTGTACCCAATACAGAAGGCTGTAATGGTTCACCAGGTTCAAAACCTGCAAATACTTTGCGAGGAATAACCTTTTTAATAAGACGTTCAATATCTTTTAATAACTTGAACTCTTCTTGGCAAACTAGTGAAACAGCTAAACCTTCATTACCAGCACGACCAGTACGACCGATACGATGCACATAATCTTCACTTACATTAGGTAAGTCGAAGTTAACTACATTGGGTAGTTGGTCTATATCGATACCACGAGCGGCAATATCTGTCGCCACTAACACTTGAATTTGGCTATCTTTAAATTGCGCTAATGCTTTAGTACGTGCACCTTGGCTTTTATTACCATGGATAGCTGCACTACGAATGCCACGAGCATCCAAGTTTTTAACCAATCGGTTTGCTCCATGTTTAGTTTTTACAAACACTAGAACTTGTCGCCATTTATTATCAAGAATTAACTGACTTAATAAGGCCGTTTTTTTAGTCTTATCAACTTCGTATAACGTCTGTTCGATTTTCTCAACCGTTGTATTACGCGGGCTAACTGAAATTTCAACAGGATTATTAACCAGACCTTTAGCTAATGAGCGAATTTCATCGGAGAAAGTAGCAGAAAATAGTAAGTTTTGACGTTTAGGCGGTAACGCTTTTAGGATCTTTTTAATATCGTGAATAAAGCCCATATCTAACATACGGTCAGCTTCATCTAATATTAAGACTTCTAACTGTTGAAAGCGTACTGCATTTTGTTGGTAAAGGTCTAATAACCGACCAGGCGTAGCAACTAAAATATCAATGCCACCACGTAACATTTGCATTTGCGGGTTAATTTTCACACCACCGTATACAACCATGCTACGTAATGGCATGTTTTGGCCATATTTTTGTACACTTGCTTGTACTTGAGCCGCTAGCTCACGTGTTGGTGTTAATATTAATGCACGAACTTGATTCGGTTTTGCACGCTCACCTTTTTCTAGCATTGCTAATAATGGCAATGTAAACCCAGCCGTTTTCCCTGTACCAGTTTGCGCTGCGGCCATGACATCTTTACCTGCTAATACGGCAGGAATAGCCTGTTCTTGGATAGGGGAAGGCGTTTCATAGCCAGCATTTTTCACTGCTTCTACTAACGACGCGGGTAAACCTAGGGAATCAAAACTCATATAAAATCTCATTAAAATACGGCATATGCCTTAAGACGCGTAGCTTACCTTAAGGAACCTTTTCACGCTATCAGTTAGTTTCAACGGCAATGCATAAAATTCATACAATTCTAACGTGATTAACCTCGCATAATATGTATAATACCCCCCTTAAAAATGCCCATAAAAGCAAGACTCCAACAATTTAGGAATAAGCCGTGTTAAGTACAAATAACATCACCATGCAATTTGGTGCAAAACCACTTTTTGAAAACATTTCTGTAAAATTTGGTACTGGAAACCGTTACGGTTTAATCGGTGCAAATGGTTGTGGTAAATCAACTTTCATGAAAATATTAACCGGTGACCTTGAGCCTAGCGCAGGTAATGTGACCAGAGATCCTAACGAACGTATTGCTAAACTACATCAAGACCAGTTTGCTTTTGAAGAGCATACAGTACTCGATACGGTATTGATGGGCCACAAAGAGATGTGGGAAGTAATGAACGAGCGTAATCGCATTTACTCATTACCTGAAATGACTGAAGCTGAAGGAATGCATGTTGGCGATTTGGAAAATCAATTCGCAGAAATGGACGGTTACACTGCCGATTCGCGTGCAGGGGAAATATTGTTAAGCGTTGGAATTCCACTTGATCAACATTACGGCCCAATGTCAGACATTGCACCAGGTTGGAAACTACGTGTATTACTAGCACAGGTGCTTTTCTCTAATCCAGATATCATGTTACTCGATGAGCCAACCAATAACTTGGACATTGATACTATTCGTTGGCTAGAAACGGAATTAAAAGCACGTCAATGTACGATGGTAATTATCTCGCATGACCGTCATTTCTTAAACTCAGTCTGTTCGCACATGGCAGATATCGATTATGGTGAACTACGTCTTTTCCCTGGTAACTACGACGAGTACATGACGGCGGCAACGCAAACTCGTGAACGTCTACTGTCTGAAAATGCGAAGAAAAAAGCACAACTATCTGAGCTACAAGACTTTGTAAGTCGTTTCTCTGCAAACGCATCAAAAGCTAAGCAAGCGACATCACGTGCGAAGCAGATGGATAAGATTGAACTAGCAGAAGTTAAAGCTTCTAGCCGTGTAAATCCTTACATCGTATTCAAACAAGAGAAAAAACTGTTCCGTAATGCATTAGAAACAGTATCGATGACAAAAAGCTTCGATGAGAATACCTTATTCAAAGACTTAAACCTGATGATTGAAGTAGGCGAACGTGTTGCGATCATTGGTCAGAATGGTGTTGGTAAAACAACGTTATTACGCACTTTAATGGGCGAAGTTGAATTATCTTCTGGTGAATACAAATGGTCTGAAAATGCACAGTTAGGTTATTACGCACAGGATCACTCATCTGACTTTGAAAAAGACCAAAATCTAATGGACTGGATGGGTCAATGGATGCAAGAAGGTGATGACGAGCAAGCTGTTCGTGGAACTTTAGGGCGTTTATTATTTGGTGCAAATGATATCACTAAATCTGTCAAAATAATTTCAGGTGGTGAGCAAGGTCGTATGTTATTTGGTAAGTTGATGATGAACAAACCAAATATTCTATTAATGGATGAACCAACCAATCACTTGGATATGGAATCTATTGAGTCATTAAACTTAGCCTTAGAAAACTACGAAGGTACATTACTGTTTGTCAGCCATGACCGTGAATTTGTATCTTCACTAGCAACTCGTATTATTGAAATCAAACAAGATAAAGTTATTGATTTCCATGGTACTTATGATGAATATCTAAAAAGCCAAGGTGTTTAATTAAAAAGTTAGTGAACACTTACTTTCTTTAAGTGTTTAGCGATCTAGTCCCTTAAGACTAACTACTTTAGAATCCGATGCCCACAAAGCATCGGATTTTTTTATGCCTTTTATTTGCCGTCGAACAATACCCCTTTAACCACAAAGGCCAAAGAGTGCATAAGATTAGGTCAAAAGCTAATTAACCACGAAGCCTTTCGAAGAGGAAAGAAGGCTAGATAAAAACATGCTTTAAATTTTTTATCTTTTACCTTCGTGTTCTTCGTGAAGCGAAGCGCTTCGTGGTTAATATCGGTTTTTAAAAATAAAAGCCAATTAACCACAAGGCACGAAGTAAAAAGAAGTTAGGTCAAAACAAGCTTTAAATTTTTCATTTTTTACCTTCGTGTTCTTCGTGAAGCGAAGCACTTCGTGGTTAATATCGGTTTTTAAAAATAAAAGCCAATTAACCACGAAGGCCCGAAGTAAAAGAAGGTTAGGTCAAAACAAAAAGCTAAATATTGTATTGCCCCCTTCCCGTTTTTCATAACGCCTAGCAATTCTTGGTTAATTTGACTTTTTTAAAACCAAAAGCTAATTAACCACTAAGGAACAAAGTAAAGAGAAGGCTAGATTAAAATATGCTTTAGATTTTTCATCTTTTATCTTCGTGTTCTTCGTGAAGCGAAGCGCTTCGTGGTTAATATCAGTTTTTAAAATAAAACGTTGGTTATTCATGGAAGAATTAAATAAACCCTAACATTGCCCCTGCGACCGCAAATAACAACACTAAAAACATAATTGGGCACTTTAGGCACTTCAATAAATAAAGCCCTATCAATACCAACGCCATATCTAACCCATTAAAAACAGCACTTATAAATACAGGCTGATAAAGTGCACTCACCAACAACCCGACTACAGCAGCATTAACACCATTAATAGCAGCGGCTAGATTGGGTGTTTTTGATAAGCGCTGCCAATGGTTCAAACAACTTAATAGCAATAAAAACCCCGGCAAAAACACAGCAATAGTCGCAACCAAAGCACCTAAAATAGGCGAGTTAGGTAAAATAAAATAGCCAATGTAAGTAGCAAGAGTAAACATGGGACCGGGTACAGCTTGTGCAATCGCATACCCCGTTAAAAACTGATCAGGGCTAACTTGTCCCTCGACAATATTCTGCAGTAAAGGTAATACCACATGCCCTCCACCAAACACTAAACTACCCGCTTGAAAGAAGTCAGAAAATACAGAAAAGGCTTGTGGCATAGACGGGAGTAATGTAGTCACAGTAGGTAGAAAAAATAAAAACAGCAAAAATAAGATCAAAGGAATATGGTTGATTGAAGAGCTCAGTACTTTTATTACGCTTTGAGGATCCTTTTCAAGCGCTTCCGTTGTATTATCTTTTAATAAAAATATCCCCACCAGCGCGGCAATAACTAAAACTAAAATTTGACTTAATAACCCCGGTATTACTAATAAAGTGCTTGCTGTTAATAGGCATAAGAAAATGCGTGTATTATCTTTACAGAAATTTTTATACATCATTAAAACTGCATCAAAAACCACCACCACGGCTAATAACTTAAGACCATGTATTACGGACTGGAAAAGATGATGACCAGCTAATTGCCCCGCACTTATCACCAGTAATAACATGATAATAATGGAAGGTAAGGTAAAGCCTAGAAAAGCACAACAAGCTCCGGTTAATCCCGCACGATGGTAGCCGATAGCAAAACCGACTTGACTTGAACCGGGGCCGGGTAAAAACTGACTTAACGCTACAAAGTCTGCATATTGCTTTTCGCTTAACCAAGCTAAGCGTTGTACAAAGGTTTCTCTAAAGTAGCCAATATGCGCCGCTGGGCCGCCAAAACTGATACAGCCTAAGACAAAAAAGGTTTTGAATATTTCCCACATACTTCCATATCCTGATACAAAGGGGCAGCAATTACTGATAATTTAAAATAGTCGAAAATACAGAGCTAATATTACAAGAGGATGACACCAAGGTAACTAGGTAAATAGTTTTTATTACAGTCTCTACACAGGTTTCCTTTCTAATCTTTTTTTAATGACAGGTGTAAATACTGTAAGTCATTACTCCATAACTGTAAGAATTTACGTGATTTATCTTTATTAGTCAGACATTTTGCAAATAGAATAATATTGGCGCCAATCAAATCACTACTTTTCTGTATTGCATATTGTTTTAGCAACGTCTGCCGAAAAGGCTTAATTGGAATGGCAAGATCCTTAGCCTCTGCAGCATTCAGCCATAAAAGTTCTTTATCAGCGTGACTTATTGTTCCCCAGTACATTCGAGGTGCAAAATTTTCTAATACTTCAGCTTTAGTTAAGGACACAAACAAATTCTTTGCCCTCCACTTATGCTTATCACTGGTATAGACCCAAACATCAGAGGTAGCTAAAGAGCTGTTATTTAATAAGCTCTTTAATAACTTAGGTAATGTTTGTTTAATACTTTTTTTAGCGACTATATTCGACGATAAATTCAAGTCAGTCGCACCTTCTAAATCATTTTCTAACTCACATTCAGCTTCAATTATTGTGGTTGATTTTAAGCTATCGTTTTTACTTGTTTGATTGTGAAGAGGCGCTGTATTGGCGGAAATCCGAGTGCTAAACCTAGTCGAGAAATCAATTTTAAATCCATCCTCAAACTCAACACTTTGTTGTGCCTTTTGTTGCGGTTCATGTTTATTGACAGATTGAGCCTTGTCTTTATCATTTTCTGGTAAGTTTTTTTTAGGTCGGCGATTTAAAGCAGAGCAAGTTGACAAATGATAACGGGAGCCAAAACAAGCTTGTTTACCATCTTTAGAAGCGCGTCTAAAATAGGCACTCTGTAAACATTCAGGGCAAAATAATGAATGTCGGTATAATGCTATTTTTTCAGCTGGGAGTAATTTAAACTCAAAAATAGAGAAAGTAGTTTGCGTTTGAGCTTCGCCTTCTATCCGCTGAGTATCAGCTTCAGCGCTGTCTTTTTTCGGCAAAATACAGATGGCATCTAACATCAACTTCTCTCTATAAACGTTATAAAATAAAGCACTAACAAAAGCACAACTGTAAAACGACAATAATCACTATCTTAGCAAGATACCTTATCGATAAACTTTGCTAACGTGCATCAAATAAAGATTACCTTTAAGTCTTTGCTTTTTAAGTCATAGCTTTAAGCCAAACTATAACGACTAACAACAAGAGTAAATAAATACGTTTATGTATTGCATCCAAATGATTAAACACGATAATGTGACACTAATTCTAATCTAATGATAACGTTGGTTTTTTATGTCTTTTATTAATGAAAATAAATATACGTTTTATGGCGTTATTGCGATCCTACTTTGGAGCTCTGTCACCGCTTTGATTAGAGACTTATCAGAGTTGTTCAGCCCTATCGCAGGCGCAGCCATGATGTATAGTGTCAGCGCTATCTTTTTAATGTCTGTCATGGGCGTACCAAAAATAAAAGACTATCCGATACGTTATGTGTTAATTGGCGGCAGTTTATTTGTTACCTATGAAATCTGCTTAGCATTGTCTTTGGGTATGGCAAATAGTCGACACCAAGCAATGGAAATGTCTATTATCAATTACCTATGGCCTGCGTTGACCATATTATTGAGTGTGCTAATCAGCCCTAAAAAAGTAAACATATTAGTATACCCAAGTATTCTTATTGCATTTACTGGTGTCGGATGGTGTATTGCCGGTGACCAAGGCATCTCAATCAACACTTTAATGAATAATATTTCAGATAACCCAATAACCTACTTAATGGCTTTTTCAGCAGCCTTCATTTGGGCATTCTATTGTGTAATTACCAAAAAAATTAGCAACGGTAAAAATGCTATTGTGCTATTTTTTGCTGCTACGGCGATAACGTTATGGGTAAAATATTTTTTCAGTAATGAACCTAGCTTGCACTTTACACTACCATCAACGCTAACATTAATCATTTCAGGCATAGTAATAGGCACTGGTTATGCTTTATGGAATCAAGCTGTAATAGGTGGCAATATCATTTTATTAGGCACCATCTCCTACTTCACCCCCGTATTTTCTACACTTTTTGCTTCTGTTTATTTATCAATTTCTCTAACCAATTCCTTCTGGAAAGGTGTCGCTTTGGTAACGTTAGGATCATTGATCTGTTTTTTCGTGACAAGAACAAAATCTAAGCCTAACAAAGTACCGGTGAAAAGTTAAACCCGTCCATTAAGTAATAACTTAGTGATAGCTTAGTAACAGGAAACTCTCTTTTATCGATAACTCGGGACGTATAAATAGTGATGTTTTGACTATTTATACGTGTCCATATTTAAGATGCAAAAATTAGCAAGTTTTCAGATTGTAGAATTACAGGTACAGGTACAGGTGAACAGATCCTAGGCGTAAAGTGAGGCTCTAATGGGTTATAGCTGTAAAAGCCTTAAAAACACAAAATAAAAAACTAATACTTAATATTCTTCACACCTAAAAAAAGAATATTCAATACGTAATAAGAAATACTTACTCACGTTTAGCGTGTCATAAAAGCCACTTACTCAAAACGTAATAATAATTTAAAAATCTGCAGAGCAATCAAAAAAGCGAACTAATTTCAGTTCGCTTTGTGTTGCTTAGAGTTTCCAACTTAATTTGTCGGTTTCCAACTTAATTGTTCCTGTTTCCAACTTAATTGTCACTGATCAGCTATTAACCAATAACACTACCTAATTGGAATATAGGTAAATACATGGCGACTATCAGTCCCCCTACTACCACACCTAATACGACCATGATCATCGGTTCTAATAAACTGGTGAGGCCATCAACGGCATCATCAACTTGTTGCTCATAAATATCGGCCACCTTACTTAACATACCATCTAGATCACCGGACTCTTCACCAATCATCACCATTTGCGACACCATATCTGGAAAAGCGGCGGTGGTTTTCATAGCAACGTTAATTTGCATACCACCCATCACTTCAGAGCGCATGGTATTTACAGCGGTCCGGTAAACATAATTACCCGAGGCACCAGCAGCAGAGACCAATGCATCGACTAAAGGAATACCCGCAGCTGAAGTCGTGGATAACGTACGCGCAAAACGTGCTACTGCGGCTTTATTGAGAATCGTTTTAATAACAGGAATTTTAAGTACAAATTTATCAGTATTATTACGTACTTTTTCATTACTACGATGTGCCCTTTTAAACAAAAATACTGCTAACATACAAGTGCCAATGATCATGTACCAATAGCTTTGTACAAAATCAGAAATACCTAATACAAATAAAGTAAATGCAGGTAACTCGGCACCAAACCCAGCAAAAATATCTTGGAATTGTGGAATAACAAATAGTAGTAAAAGTAGTGTAACCAACCCAGCAACCACTAAAACGGCTATTGGATAGAACATGGCTTTTTTAATTTTTGATTTTAACGCTTCTGACTTTTCTTTATAGGTAGAGATTCGGTCGTAGATAGTATCTAAGGAACCAGACTGTTCACCGGCATCAACTAAGTCACAATATAAATCATCGAAATTTCTCGGGAAGGCACGCAAAGCTTGAGAAAGTGGTGTGCCCGTGGAAACATCGTTAGCGATCGAGGTCATTAATGTTCTCAAGGAAGCCTTTTCATTACTTTTTGCTATCAGCTCTAAGCTTTGAACTAGAGGTACGCCAGCACTCAGCATAGTAGCTATTTGCCGAGAAACAACCGCGATGTCCATAGGTTGGATTTTATCACCAAAAGAAAACAGCGACTTCGCTTTCTTTTGTGTTTTCGTTACACTCACACCCTGTTTGCGTAACTCAGACTTTATTTCAATCGCGCTTTCAGCTTGTAACTCACCTGATACTTTTGCCCCTTTACGGTTGATTCCCTGCCAGGTAAAGGTATGTATATCGGCCACTGTTTTTTTCTTCGCCATTAAAAATCCTTTAATAATTACTTAACTGCTGCCAACGATTTTGAGTGAAAACAACATAAAGCTATCAGCGCCATAAGCGACTGTTGTTATTGAATTAATCTAAAAAATACAGCTCTTTTAAAAATAGGTATGTGAATTAATGCTATCAATCAACTTTAATGTTAAGTGACGCGGGTGACTTCATTTAAACTGGTGACACCATTTAATGCTTGCTTAATCGCAGATTGACGTAGGGTATGCATACCTTCATCAACGGCGGCATCGGCTATTTGCATAGCATTACCGTCATTTAAAATTATACGTCCCAATTCATCTGACATCTCCATCACTTCATAAATACCTACACGGCCTTTATAACCATCGGTACATTTATTACAGCCTACGGGTTTGCACAAATATTGTTTTTCAGCCAAATGCTCAGGTTTAAAACCTAATTCAGTCAACTCGGGATCAGACATTTCTAACGGTGCTTTACAGTGTTCGCATAAACGGCGTGCTAAACGTTGAGCAATAATCAATGATACTGAAGAAGCAATATTAAAAGCGGGTACGCCCATATTTAATAAACGCGTAAGGGTTTCTGCTGCTGAATTGGTATGTAAAGTAGATAAAACTAAATGCCCAGTTTGAGCCGCTTTAATGCCTATTTCGGCAGTTTCTAAATCTCGAATCTCACCGACCATTACAATATCGGGATCTTGACGTAAAAATGAACGTAACGCAGAAGCAAAAGTCAGCCCAGCTTTATTATTAATTTGTACTTGGTTGATACCGGTTAAATTAATTTCTACCGGATCCTCCGCCGTCGAAATATTTCGTTCTACGGTGTTTAGAATATTTAACCCGGTATACAGCGAAACGGTTTTACCACTCCCTGTGGGGCCAGTTATCAATATCATGCCCTGTGGTTTAGATAAGGCATTCATATATTTAGCTTTTTGCTCATCCGTATAACCTAATTTATCAATATCTAAACTGGCGGCAGATGAATCCAAAATACGCATTACTATTTTTTCACCCCACATAGTGGGTAGCGTACTAACACGTAAATCAATATTACGTTTATTGGATATTTTTAATTTAATACGGCCATCTTGTGGCAAACGTCTTTCTGCAATATCTAATTTAGACATAACCTTTAAACGTGCTGAAAAGCGGTTGGCTAAATTAACAGGGGGAGAAGCTACTTCATGCAAAATACCGTCTACACGAAAACGAATGCGGTATTTTTTTTCATAGGGTTCAAAATGCAAATCCGATGCGCCTTTTTTTACCGCGTCACCTAATATGCCATTAATATACTTAACAATCGGCGCATCATCATCAACGGCTTGCGCTTGGTCTAAGCGAGATTCTGTTTCATCAATTTCAATATCATCAATACTACCCATATCTTCTAATGAGCTAGCGCCATCATCTAATAAGGTTTCTATGGCTTCATTAAGCTTACTTTCTTCCACCAATAATGCTTCAGTATGCATACTAAAGCTAAAGCCAAAATCCTCTAGGGCTGACACATTGGTGGGGTCTGACATGGCAATATAAAGTGTATTTTGCTGCATATACACGGGCAGGGCATGATGTTTCTCTATTAGTTTTTGGTTAATAAACTTTTCAGGAATATTATCCAGCTCTAATGCATCGCTATCTAATAAAGGAATACCATATTCAGCTTCGCAGAACTCTGCTAAGGCTAAACTCGCAATAAAATTATTTTCAACTAGGTAGGAGACAAGCGCTTTCTGTTCAGAAGCAGCCGAGGTGCAGATTTGTTGTAGGTTATCTTGGTCAAGTAAACCACGAGCGGCTAGGCTAGACGCCAAACCGCTAATATTATGGATTGCCATTAATTATTTTATATTCTCTGTAGCAGTCCAAGTAACTTTGCCACCTTTACTCCAAAGCCCAGATAATTGATATGTTGAATCTGAATCTAGACTTCCTTTATCTTTTGCATATTGAGTTGTAACAGTTATTGTACCAGCGGAAGCTACTTTTGCAGTAGTAACACTAGCAACTTCATTGCCATCTGCATTAATATCTTCAGGTACTGTCGTAATCGCAGCGGATGTCGATGCAATGCATTCCTTTTGAAATGAAGCAGCATCTGAAGCATTAATTTGTGCACATACTTCTACAGCAGATTTAGCTGCGCCAGCTGCGACAACTAGATTAGTGAATTCAGCTTTTTTTGTGTAAGTATTATAAGCAGGTAATGCTACAGCCGCTAGAATACCGATAATCGCGATTACGATTAATAGTTCGATTAATGTAAAACCTTGTTGTACTTTTTTCATTTTTTTATCCTTAACTTTGTTAAATCATTGTTTGTTTTTAGTAGGGGTAAACAATCATTTTTATGAACATACATTTTCTAACCATTCAGTTTTACATTAGCACCAGCATCTGCGTTGACAAGAATGATAGCAATATAAGTTGAGCGAGACAGGCTGTTATCAGCCGCCTTATTTAATTACCTCGTTTAGAGTAGTTCTTTTATAATAAAAGAAAAGAAATAAACGCAACTTTTTTAAAAAAACCTTTCAAAGCGCATGAAATGGCAAGGGAATTATAAAAAAATAAATAAAAATAGATTTTATATTGACCTTTAATTTCATTATTCTTTCATTTTTCAAAAACTAATTTTTAGCTTAGCTTTGCAGTTAATAGTAGACCTAAATTAATTTTGCACTTAACGATTAACAATTAATAATGGCTAAAAAGTAAGTAGCAAAGTAAGTAGTATTTCGCATTGGGCCACACTATTGAAAACTATTATAAGTTAAACAACTCATAAAAAATACACATTTATAGGTACTTAATTAAGTTCCCCTTGACCTAGGTTAAATATGGCTTAATTGAAGTAAACGGCATTAAACCAGAGGTGTGTGTAAATACTGGCGATGTAACCTAATGCAATCACAGGTGCCCACTTTAGATGCACACCAAAGGTGTAAATTCCTCGCGCTTGCCCCATTAATGCAACCCCTGCTGCACTACCAATGGATAACATGCTACCTCCCACACCTGCCGTTAATGTTACCAATAACCATTGTCCAGTATTCATATCTGGTTCCATGCTTAATACCGCAAACATCACCGGAATATTATCGACAATAGCTGACAATACACCCACGGTAATATTGGCGTAAGTTGCATCCCAGTTACTGTACATGGCTTCGGAGATCATGCCCAAGTAACCAATAAAGCCCAAACCACCGACACATAATACAACCCCGTAAAAGAATAGCAGCGTGTCCCATTCTGCTTTAGCTACTTTATGAAATATATCAAAGGGAGCACCGTCTCCTAGACCACGTAGACGTTCATGCTCTTTTTTATCCACGGTATGTTCAAGCGCAAATTCATAATGGTTCTTTTGTGTTTTACGTAAAAAGAAAGCAAAGAACTGTAGAACCCCTAACCCTGTCATCATGCCTAATACCGGTGGCATGCCTAGGAATGAATGCCCAGCTACCGCAAAGAAAATAGTCACTAAAAACAAACCAACGATACGTCTAGCACCGCGCTTCATATGCACAATTTCGCCATCACCCTGTGCCACTTCTTTGGAGATGAAGAAACTCATGATCACAGCAGGGATCAAGAAATTAACTGCGGAAGGAACAAATAACGCAAAGAAGGTGGTGAACTCAACCATGCCTTTTTGCCAAACCATTAGCGTTGTAATATCACCAAATGGGCTAAATGCGCCACCAGCGTTAGCAGCTACAACAATGTTAATACAAGCTAATGCGATAAATTTTGTGTTTTTTCCACCCACTTTCATAACAATCGCACACATTAATAATGCGGTGGTTAAGTTGTCTGCAATAGGCGAGATGAAAAAAGCGAGGATCCCCGTTAACCAAAAAATCAAACGTAACGTAAAACCTTTATTAACCATCCACGCACGTAGAGAATCAAATAACTTACGCTCTTCCATGGCGTTAATATAAGTCATCGCTACTAATAGGAAGAAAAACAACTCTGCGTATTCTAATAAATTATGACGAAATGCCGCTTCAGCCTCATGACTCATGCCATTCTGAGAATAATAAAAACCAATCATGCCCCAAATAATACCCGCGGCAACTAATACCGGTTTGGACTTACGAAGGTGGATCACATCTTCCAACATTACTAAGCAGTAAGCGATAGCAAAAAATAAAACAGCTGCATAACCAATACCATGTGAAGTGAGATCAATATGCTCGCCAGTACTCGCTAATAGGGAGGAAGAAAATAGGACAGTACAAAGCGTCAATATGACACTTAAGACCTTAGGCAGCTTTAACATTACGTTTTCCTTAAAGTAATTAATAAATTGAAGCGATAAATTTTGGCGCGATTCTAACATATGCCCCACTCAGCCAACCTATAGTTAGCAAAGCTTTAACACAAAAGTTTGAAGGCTGAAGCAAGATGACATAAAAAGTCTCTGCATTTAAGTGTTCATAAGTACCAATAAGCACTCATAATCACTAATTTTTTTTCTGGCTCAATAATATCCGAAGAAGACAAAACATTTAAAACTGACGGTTAATACCAGTGCAACGAGATAATGTAGTTTGATTGGACACGAGGTTAAGGCTAGAGACACTCATTTTATCTATTTGTAATGTTAATGAATGCTGTAAAGGAATTTGCAAAAAATCAGATAAAATAGAGCGAATAACACCAGCATGACAAATAATGATCACCTGTTGTGTTTGAGTTTGCTCTGCAAGTTGTTGCTGTAATGCATGCCATGCGTTTATGACACGTCGGTCAAAACTACGCGCACTTTCACCACCTGGAAAAGTAAAATTCAGTAAGTCATTATTCCACTCTTCTATTTTTTTTTGGCCAATGGATTGCCAGCTTTGCCCTTCCCATTGTCCAAAGTTGATCTCTTTAAAATCTTGGTTTATTTGTACAACACTTTTTGATGTTGCGTCTTTTGATGCTGAACTTTTTGAAGCTGAACCTTTTGAAGTTAGGTCTTTTGTTCCAGAATAATTGTTATCAAAATAAGTTTGCAACCCTTCAGCTAATTGAGCACAACGTTGCAATGGACTAGTTATAATTATTGGCAGGTCTAGCTTTTGTTCCTTATGATGTTGGAGTTGTTGCGGATGATCCGAAAACAAGCAATGGGTTTGAAAATAATCAATTAGCTTTTGTAGATCTTTATTGAATGAAGACGTGACAGAGCAATCTAACTGTCCGTAACAAATACCAGGAGAGACATCAACATCACCATGGCGAACAAGAAAGATACGATGATTGAGTGTTGCAGCAATTGAAGCTGGCACGGCATTAGAACTCGATGTTGAAATAGGAGTAGAAGTTGGCAATAGATTTGAGGTCATGGCTTTAGGCGTTAGTGATTGCTTACTGTCTTTTTTTGTTTCCATGCTCGCTTAACCTCTATTTTTTATTCTTTATCAGCAGTTATTTTTGTGGCCTATATTGATCATCTTACATTCAGGCGTAGCTTATTTCGATAGTGTAAAAACAGCTTACTTAGAAACAAACCACTTAAACATAAGCCACCAACATTAGTAAAATAAGTAGTTCATTTAATTGCTGCACAAAACCCAGGCAATCTCCCGTATAACCTTGTATTTTTTGTTGAAAGTAAGTGCGACATAAGATGGTGCTAATAACCACCACGGTAAAAACTAATAATAAACAAAAAAACGGCATCCATAATATTGAAACAGCCCCTATCAATAAAGTAGCAAGTAAATATTGTTGAGGTAGACGTTGTGACGATCGCGTTGATTTACTACTCGGTTCTATGCTGCGCGCATAGTCTGTACTTTGCATTAAACACAGTACGCTGCATCGACTTAATACCGCCGCACTTATAAAGCTCAAAGCAAAAAAACTAGCGTCATGATTAATAAGCTGGCTTAACACATGGATCTTCAATGCTAATAACAGGATTAACCCTATAACGCCGTAGGTACCAATTTGGCTATCTTTCATAATCGCTAGGCATTGTTGTTTGTTATAACCACCACCAAAACCATCGCAGCTATCGGCAAAACCATCTTCATGGAAACCACCTGTTAATAATACGCCCGTTAACAACATTAAAATAATGCTGATACTAGGGTCAAAAACTAATTGGCTCAGGGCATACACAAGCAGGCAAATAAGCGCATAAATCAACCCTATAATGGGTAAATACACATTGCCTAGATGAAAAGGATAAGCAGTAAAATCCAATTTTTTAGGGATAGGTAAGCGAGAAAAAAACGATAGCGCATAACAAAATAAAACCCATTGTTTTTTAAAAAATTGCGTCATACTTTTCTCATCTGCATATTCGGATGCTTCTCTTTATACCAGGTCAATTGATGCTCTGTATATTAGGTTAATTGTTGTTATTCTATTAACTGTGATTGTCCTGTTTTTAATTACTGCGATTACTCACTATCACTGACACCCGCATCGGCAAAAGAAGCCATCTCATTTAAAAAAGTTAATGCGGACACTAATAACGGGTAAGCAACGGCCACACCGGAACCTTCACCTAAACGCATTCCCAAATGCAATAAAGGTGTCGCGCCCATTTCAGTTAATAATAGTTGATGTGCTTGTTCTTCTGATTGATGACAAAATTGTGTGTATTGCAAAAAGTCATCGTGCATTTCACTAGCAACTAATGCGGCACTAGAGGCAATAAACCCATCAACAAGCACTAACATAGAAAGTTCTGCTGCTTTTAACATCGCCCCGACCATCATAGCGATTTCAAAACCACCAACGCTTTGTAATACGGTTAATGGTTCGGCTTCATTTAATTGATATTTAGCAACAGCATGGTCAATGACCTTTGCTTTTATCGCGATGGTTTCTTGATCAATACCAGTGCCCTTGCCTGCACATTGCTGCCCAGTAAGATTAAGAATAGCGGCCATAATAGCAGCCGCTGAGGTAGTATTCGCAATCCCCATTTCACCAAAGCCAATGACATTACAACCTTGCTTATGTTGTAACTCAACAAGGTCGACACCTTGATTGATTGCTTGTAAACATTGCTCTTTGGTCATAGCCGCTTGTTGTGAGAAATCTTTGGTGCCTAACGCAATCGGGGCATCAACAAAATGCGGAGATGTTATATGTGAAAAGTCCGCTTTAACTCCCGCATTTACAATCTTTAATTCAATATCATGTTGTGCAGAAAAACAGTTTATTGCCGCACCGCCCTGTAAAAAATTTAATACCATTTGTTCAGTCACTACCTGCGGAAATAAACTCACGCCTTGATCAGCAATACCATGGTCGGCGGCAAAAATAATGATACTCGGTTTGGTAAAAATGGGTGTTAAACTTTGTTGTAATAAAGCGACTTTAAATGCGATCGATTCTAATAAACCTAAACTGCCTTGAGGTTTGGTTTTAAAATCAATTTTTTCTTGCAGTGTATTAACAAATTCAGGGGTGACTTTATCTAGCGGAGCAATAATATTAAACACTGACAATCCTTACCGTAATATAAAAGAAAACAAACAATTCAAATGGCGCATATAGCTAGACTTATGCCTAAACCTATAACAGCGCTTATAAAAAGTTAAAGCTTACACTGTTTTTACGTCAGTCTCGCTAAGTTTGAGCAGAATAGTAAACTGTTGCTATTTATAATATTAGTTTTAAATCGCATCAACCATGATCAACCTGTTATGTTAATGAAACAGAGAAAGGCAACATCAGCTTAAAAAAGTGACTTATTTCTTGAGTCCAAGCTCCATTACAGTGACATTTTATTCAATTAGTGTCACTTCCCTGCTGACATAACACATGAATTCAACTAATAAGTTAATTAATAGACAATTTCCCCCCTAAACATGATCTTTGCTTTATAATGCGCTTTTTGTTTTATTGTATTGGAAGTATTCATGTCATTTGCATCACTCGAGCTTGATCAGCATTTATTAAACGCCGTTGCTAAGATGGGCCATACCCGCCCTACTAGTATCCAAAAGTTGGTTATTCCACCAGCGATGGATGAACGAGATATCATGGCGAGTGCACCTACAGGTACGGGTAAAACCTTAGCCTTTTTATTACCTGCGATACAACGCTTAATTGACTACCCACGTCGTAAAGGTGGCTCAGCACGTATTCTTGTTTTAACGCCAACTCGTGAGTTAGCAGTACAGATAAGTGAAGTTGCAGAGCAATTAATCGCTGGTACACAACTGGTTGCAGGCAACATTATTGGTGGAATTTCATACCAAGATCAAGAAGATATCATTATGGGTTCAGTGGATATTGTCATTGCCACACCGGGACGCCTAATGGAATACATTGATGCTGAAGCATTTGATTGCCGTGAAGTTGAATGTTTGATCCTTGATGAAGCAGACAGAATGTTAGACATGGGGTTCATTGCAGAAATGGATCGCATTGCTGGTGAAGCACGCTGGCGTAAAATGACCGCTTTATTTTCAGCAACACTTGAAGGTAAAGGTTTACGTGAATTCGCCCGTGATGTATTAAATAACCCAGTGCAATTAAATGCAGAAGTAACACGTAGAGAAAGCGGCAAGATTTTACAATATATCCACCTTGCTGATAATCCTGAGCACAAATTACAAATATTAGCAGCACTATTACAACAAGAGCCAGAGCACGAACAAATTCACAAGATGATTGTGTTTGTAAAAACACGTGACCGCCTTGCACAATTAGTAGCTCAACTGGCTGAATTAAATATTCCTTGTAACTATTTACGCGGTGAAATGGATCAAGAAAAGCGTAACCTTTCATTGCGTCAATTTAAAGAAGGTACAACCAATATACTGATTGCAACGGACGTTGCGGCTCGTGGTATTGATGTGCCTGATATTACTCATGTCATCAACTACGATATGCCACGTAGTGCCGACATTTACGTTCACCGTATTGGGCGTACAGCTCGAGGTGGTAAAAAAGGTACCGCGGTGTCAATTATCGAAGCACATGATATTGATATTTTGGCAAAAGTTGAGCGTTATACGGACCAAATCTTAAAACGCCGAGTGATCAAAGGTTTACGCCCACAAAATAAAGAAGCTAAAGCGAGTGTACGTAAGACTAAAAAACCAATCACTAAAAAAGGCAAAGCTCGCGAAGAAGAAGTGAAACGCCAGCAAAAAGAAAGACGCCAAAAGAAAAAACTAGAAATGGGTAAACAACGTCATCGCACTATCAAAGGTAAGGGTAAACCAAGCTGGGCCGGTAAGGGCAAAAAAGAAGACGACACCTCTACCTCTAATGAATAAATTGCTAAGTTAGTAAGCTAAGAGTTAGCAGTTTGCCTTAACAGCTATTTTAACTGTGACTCTTATCTTCACTAACTAGCTAAATTGATTTTTTAGCACTCGATAATTAACTTTTCTATAAAATGCGAAGTTAATTAAAGAGTGCTGATAACATCCTGTTATAGTATGCATTATTTATTTTTATCAGCAGATGCTGCCAGAGGTCAATTATGCGTTTTTTCCAGTCTTTATTTTTTACCGCTCCTTTTGCGCTCATTTTATCTGCATGTACTATTACTCAGCCGCAATCGCAAAATAAACCTCAAAAAAGCACACCACAACTTACAGAGGAAGTCGTTCATAAAGCATTTTCAAGCATATTAGAGAATAGTTTTAGGGGACAACTGACTACAGAGAATAATCAAATTTATTTTCAAGCCTGCGCAGATGATCAGCAATATACTATTGTCACAGATACTGAATTAGCGGCTATCTATAAAAAAATAAGTAACAATACACAACAACCTGTTTATATTGAATTTGCAGGTGAAATTAACTTTACGACCAATAAACGTGCTAAAACTCCAGTTGAATTGCGTGTTGATAGAATACACCATATGGCTTTGGCACAATCATCATTACAATGCGCCAAACCACTTAATACCTTTCGTTTTAAAGCAAAAGGAGAAGATCCTTACTGGCGTATTAATATGCATGACAACCAGTTATTTTTTGCGACAAAAGCCAGTAATCAATCTTACCTATTAGGCAACGCTAACTTTGAAGCAACACAAATTAACCATTTAAAAAGCAGCAATGCTGATGGCCAACAGTTGGCTTTAAATATTCAACCAGGGCATTGTTATATGTCTGACAATAAAGAATATTGGGGGTATATCACTGAAGCAGAAACCGTTTATGGACACTTTAGCGGCTGTGGCCAACCAGGTTGGTTAGAAACGGCTCCTTCCTTTGCTGGTTACTACTTAAAAGCGGCAACTAATCAATTCCCAGCAATTAATTTGACCTTAAATGAAAATCATAGTGCTGAATACGTACAAGGTAATGAACCTAACCAAATTATAAAAACAGGTTATTGGAAAAGTAATACACCAGATAACGTTGTAGTCATGCTCACACAGCAAGGTGAACAATCGATACAAGAAGAAATCATATTCAAACAAAGTGGTTTAAGTATTTCAAGCAATGCGATTAATATAAGTAATATACAAACTTCATTTGCTACTCCTTTAACCTTTAAAAAAATGAATTTACAGGCTGGTTTATCAGAGGATGAAACTGTACAAGTTACGCGTCAGTTTACCCCTCAAAACATTGCGCCGAAAATGCAAATAGATACGGAAGTACAAGCAGCATTACGTCAATATTTTAAAATTCATAGAACCGACCCTAAACAGACTAAATTTAGTTCAGTTAGGTTCGATTTAAATGGAGATGGGCAAGATGAAGCTATCGCCTTTTTAGATTGGTGCTCTAGCACTGGCTGTGAAATGATAGTGTTTGAATCAAAGGACGATAACCTTGTTTTTTCAAGTCGTATATCAAGAGTGTACGCACCGATCACAGTTGCTAAAAGCCAGCATTTTTCATGGCAAAGCTTAGCCTCGAAAAAAGGTCAACAGTGGTCACAGTTAGAATTTGACGGTTTAAGCTATCCATTGAAAATACATAAAATAGCGAGTACAGAACAATTACCAGAACCCACTGGGGTGGTTTTATTCAGCCAAGGTAAACCCAATAAGTGGTTCCCAATTAAATAGCTTGAATGGATTACTCAATGCAGATGATTGAGTAATCCACAATATAAAAACTTTACACATTAATCTAAAATGCGCTCAAAAAAGGCTTTTTCAAATAAATACACAGACGCTTTTTGATGGCGAGGAATATTAGCGTCCACGGAGCTATTTTCTGGATTATATCCGTTAAGCATTAGCACAAATAATCTGTCCCCTGCTTCACCTTTCACAAGTCCGACTAAATTAGCAACGCCCTTTAAGGAGCCTGTTTTAGCAATCACCTTACCTTTAAGTGCAGCTGTATTAACACCACGGTGATACTTTAAAGTGCCATCGATACCGGCAATGGCAAAACTATTGATTAACCCTAATTGCTTATCCTGCGTATAAACAAACTTCATCACAGACATAAATAATTCGGCGCTCATTAAGTTGTGTCTAGATAAACCAGAGCCATCTGCTATATAAGCATTTTCAAGGTCAATACCATGTTCTTTAAGGATCGCTTTCATCGCCTGAGAGCCATTACGAAAGTTACCAGGTTGGTGAAAATAATGAGCACCAATAGTTTTAAATAAGCTATCAGCAATTAAGTTATCGGACTCTTTCATCATTTGTTGCAATAACACATCTAATAAAGGCGATTGATAAAGCGCTAACGTCGATGCAGGATCTAGTTTTAGCTCGGGTGTTATCGGCTGTGAATCAATTTTTACTGTGCCCGCTAACGAGATCCCTACTTGCTGTAGTTCACTTGTAATGATTCGCTGTGCATAAGTATTAGGATCAGTAACTGCAAAGGCTAAAGGAAAAGCACGTTTTCTCGGCACCATACAGCCCCAAAGGTGATAATTATTATTGCTGTTGCGAGTCACTTCTAGCGCACAAAATTGCTCTGCACGTTGTGCTTTAGACACAACAGACACATCACTACTAATCTCCACTGGCTCATAACTTGGAATAAACAGGGTTGCTTTGGTGGCATCAGCACTGGCTAAACTTAAATTACCTAACACACAGTTTCTATTAACAATGATGGCATTAGCTGGTGCTGTATAACATACACCTAAGTCGTTCCATGCTTGACCATCACTCCACTGATAACCATTAAATTGACTGTTATTGAGTAAGAAGTTTCCCTTAATACGATTGATCCCTTGTGCTTTAAGAGCGCGTAATAATTTACGGATATGCTGCCGCGTTAAAGTTGGGTCTCCACTAAAATATAAACTAATGTCACCTTGATACTGGCCTTTCTTAATCGCTTTTTTATCGCCTTTAATAACCGTTTGATAACGATATTTTTCACCCAAATACAACTTAGCGGTAGTCGCCGTCAAGAGCTTTTGAACGCTAGCTGGTGTTCTTAATGACTCTTCTTGAAAAGAAGCGACTTTAATTTTTGTTTTAGCATCGATAACTAAATATGAAACCTGAGTACCCTTTGGCAATAATGCCTGTAAATCCTGCCATTCTCGCGCGATGACACCTGTACAAAAAATACTACTTATTATTAATAAACAAACTTTTAACATCTCAAACCACTCAACCAGAAAATCAATTTTGAGGATAACCTTTATCAGCAACCCATGCGATCAAAATTTAGTAGGATTAATAACAACAAAAGCAATTGATAGTGATATAATTTTTGCCATTATCTGCTTCACTTATCCGAATAACATGGCCGACAACATGAGTGTGAAAAAATGAATAATCCGTTATACCAAAAAAATATTATCTCCATTGCTGATTTATCACGTTCAGACCTAGAACTAATCCTTCAAACTGCCCACTCCTTAAAACAAACTCCACAACCTGAACTGTTAAAAAACAAAGTGATCGCAAGTTGCTTTTTTGAAGCCTCAACAAGAACCCGTTTATCCTTTGAAACAGCAGTACAACGTTTAGGTGGCAGCGTCATTGGATTTGATAGTGGTGGTAATACATCATTGGCACAAAAAGGTGAAACACTGGCCGATTCGGTAAAAATTATTGCGTCCTATGCGGATGCTTTTTTTATGCGTCATCCACAGGAAGGAGCAGCGCGTTTAGCTTCTGAGTTTACTGAAATCCCAGTAATTAATGGCGGTGATGGCTCTAACCAACATCCCACGCAGACCCTTTTGGATTTATTCACCATTTATGAAACACAGGCAACCTTAGATAATCTAAATATTGCCTTTGTTGGCGACCTTAAATATGGGCGGACAGTACACTCTTTAGCACAAGCTTTATCCTTATTTAATTGTAACTTCTACTTTATTTCGCCCGAAGCGTTAGCTATGCCTGATTATATTATCGAAGAGCTGAATGAACGTAATATCAATTTTTCTCTGCACAGCAGCATTGAAGAAGTGGTCGATGAACTGGATATTTTATATATGACCAGGGTGCAAAAAGAACGCTTTGATGAAACAGAATACCAGCATATGAAGTCAGCTTTTTTATTAAATGCCAGCATGCTAGGTAATGTTAGAGACAACCTGAAAGTCTTACACCCTTTGCCACGCGTTGATGAAATCAATATAGATGTCGACGACACGCCCTATGCGTATTATTTTCAGCAAGCGCAAAATGGGGTGTATGCACGCCAAGCATTACTTGCTTTATTATTAAGCAATCATTTTCAAGCAAACGCTTAAGGTTTTATGATGCAAAAAAAATTACAAGTAGAAGCAATTGAACACGGTTCGGTGATTGACCATATTCCAGCACAGCAGGGTGTAAAAATACTAAAATTTTTTAAATTTACACAGACCAATGAAAAAATAACCATCGGTTTAAACCTTGCAACACATAATGGTCAGGGTAAAGATTTAATTAAAATCGAAAATACATTCTTTAATGATCAACAAGCGAATCAATTAGCTTTATTTGCACCTAATGCAACCATTAATCAAATTAAAGATTTTAAAGTGGTTAATAAATTTCAGGTGCAATTACCAAGCTCATTTATTGGTGTTCTTGCCTGCCCTAATAGCAATTGTATTAGCCATAATGAACCGGTTCAAACACGCTTTTATGTTAAACAAAAAAGCACCTTAAAACTAAAGTGTCACTACTGTGAGAAGTCCTTTGAACGCAGTACTTTTGACGAATTAGACTAACTTAAAAGATTGCTCTAATTTTCGACAAATATCAGAGAATAAGATTGAAATAGAGTGTGTTACGTTTATACTGAACTTATACTTCATCATTAAAAGTGAGCATGCATATGCAATACAATACCTCTGTTTTATGTGATATCTACGCGGATACCATTGACGTCGCAGAACCACTATTAACTAATTTTGGTGGGCGTAACTCCTTTGCGGGGGAAGTGGTAACCATTAAATGCTTTGAGTCTGTTGGTTTAATATATAAAGCATTAGAAGAAAATGGTGCAGGTAAAGTATTACTGATTGATGGTGGCGGCTCTTTACGTCGTGCCCTAATTAATGCACATATTGCCGATTTAGCCGTGGAAAATGGTTGGGAAGGTATTGTAGTTAACGGTTGTGTACGTGAAGTAGACACACTAGAAGAATTAGATATTGGCATTCAAGCGATTACTGCAATGCCAGTCGGTGCAGATGATAACGAAGTGGGTGAAATTAACTCACCGGTGAATTTTGCAGGGGTGACTTTTTTACCTGAAGACTTTTTATATGCCGATAGTACAGGTATCGTTATTTCTCCAGAGCCTTTAGTTTTAGAAACTGAAGATTCCGATGAAGAAGATGTGTTCTAACGTTTTTAGTTAGTAGTATTGGCAACTCATAGAATCACTCCCAACAATGAGCATAGCCTTTACATTAATTAACCTTTGCATCTATTACCCTTTGCATTAAGTAGCAAGTAGCAATGCAATAGACACAAAAAAGCCCAATTTAATTGGGCTTTTTTAATGCTTCTTTTTAACGTTTAACTTGTTATCAGTTATTTAATCAAACAATTATTCGTTTTAAAATAGAGCCCAAAAAATCGATTATCGATTATTCAACATTCTCTTCAGCTTGTTCAATCTTACCCACTAAAGCGCTTAAACGATCTTGCCATTGTTGGTGCTCAGCATTTAAACGTTCGTTGTCAGATTGTAGTTGTTCAGTTTTGTTTGCTAGATTAACTTTATCTTCTTTAAGTTCTTCAATTTCCATTTGCAGTAGTGCAATTGTCTCTACAGCTTGGTTGATTTTGTTTTCTAATTTTTCTAATAGCTCAAATGTCATTTGGAGTCCCTTAATACAAAGTAGTTGTTAACTGGAATGCAACGAGAATAAGCATTCCAAGACGCTTATTCAACCTTTGTTTTGATTTTTATGGAAAAAACCGCCAATTCCTCTTTAAAGTTGAAGTATGTTAGTCTAATCTGCAATTTTTTTAATTTTTTAGGTAACAAAATGTCAAAACAATTACAAATGGGTAAATACCAACATTATAAAGGCAGCTTTTATCAAGTTGAAGGAATAGCCTTTCACAGTGAAACTGAAGAAGAAATGGTCATTTACCGACCTTTATATGGACAAGGCGATTTATGGGTAAGACCCTTGGCAATGTTTGCAGAAAATGTCGAAATAGAGGGGAAAAGCCAACCACGCTTTGCGTATGTTGACTCAAAATAATTAGTATTTAAGCAATTTAGGGTTTAAGCAATTTAGAGTTTAAGCAACTCAAGATTGAATTTTCCAAGCCCGTTATAAATAACGGGCAAGCGAGCTATTCACAAACACTGTTCCATGGATAACGACGGCATATCACAAGATGGTCTACCGACAATTTTAGCTGGTACACCTGCGACGGTAGTATGAGCCGGCACAGCTTCTAAAACGACACTACCCGCACCTATTTTTGCTCCGATACCGATTTCGATATTACCCAATACTTTTGCACCCGCGCCAATCATAACTCCTTGGCGAATTTTAGGATGACGATCACCGCTCTCCTTACCTGTGCCTCCTAAGGTAACACCTTGTAAGATTGAAACGTTATCTTCAATAACCGCGGTTTCACCCACCACCACGCCAGTAGCATGGTCAAACATAATACCTTTACCAATAGTCGCTGCAGGATGTACATCTACACCAAAGATAACTGAGCTGCGATTTTGTAAATACAATGCTAATGCAATACGATTTTGTTGCCACAACCAATGTGCTACACGATGGATTTGAATTGCATGAAAGCCCTTTAGATATAATAACGGAATAGAATAGTCTTCCACGGCAGGGTCACGCTCTTGTACAGCAAGAATATCGGCCATCGCACTTTCTAAAATACTTGGATCATGCTCAAAGGCTTCATCAATCACTTCTCGTACTAATATACCCGGCATAGTACGGCTATCTAAGCGATTAGCTAATTGGTAACTTAATGCTGATGATAAGTTTTTATGGTTTAAAATGGTAGAGTGAAAAAAGCTAGCCAAAATAGGCTCACTAGACGAACTCGCCCATGCTTCTTCCCTGATTTTTTTCCATAGATCTTTAATTTTGTCTTCCATTTTTTACCCTTAAACTTTCAAATCAATGTTATACGGTTCTATATTTATCTTATATCTGTACTAGACCGGTGCGTCGATGTTTACTGCTTCATTTCGTTTCTCTATCGGTACCACAGAAATAGGGTCAAGATGAATCAATATATCTGCCCCTGGAAAAGCGGCTTGTAAGCCAAACTCAAGCTTGTCTGCTTTGTTATGCGCATCATATAAGCTTTGTCCATCATCTAACTCTAGATGTAATTGTATAAATTTAATGTAACCGGAAGAACGTGTTCTTAAATCATGCACACCACGCACGCCCTCTACTTTATAAGCCAATTTAAGGATCAGCTCATTATCTTCTTGAGGGAGTTGTTTATCCATCAAAGCATCAATTGATTGGCTGCCGATTTCCCATGCACCGTGTAAAATATAAAGGCTCACTGCAATGGCAAACACACCATCAGCCCACCCCCAACCATAGCCAGCTAAAACAATAGCCAATAACACCGCACCATTCAGCACAATATCAGTTCGGTAATGTAAAGAATCGGCTTTTATCGCCATGCTGTTGGTTTTTTTCACCACATAACTTTGAAAGAAAACTAATGCAAGCGTCACAACTAAGGATAAGATCATCACCGAGATCCCTAAATTAGTAGCAACAATTTGATGATTGTTAATCACCGCTGAAATACCATTGATCATCAGGAAAACAGAAGACCCAGAAATAAACGCGGCTTGTACTAATCCGGCTAAGCTTTCTGCTTTGCCATGACCAAAACGGTGCTCTTTATCGGCAGGCTGTAGGGCAACCTTAATTGCAAAAAGGTTAATAATAGACGTGGTTACATCCATTAATGAATCCGTCAACGCAGCAAGGATACTTGATGATCCGGTCACCATCCAAGCAACAAGCTTCACAATAATCAATAAAGAGGCGGCAATAATAGCTGCTTGACCTGCTCGTTTTACTAAGTATGCATATTCTTCAGGTTGTTGTGTTTTTTTCACAAGATTACAGCTCTAAAAAGTGTTGGTTGGCTATTATACCCGTTAAGATTTAATAAACAAAACGCAGTGATAACACCATAAAAAGGCAGCGCACATAACTCAATTTAAACGATTAACTTGAGGGCTTGCGCTTTTAACTTCAGGTATTACGTTTTTAACTTCAGATATTGCGCTTTTAACTTCAAGTCTTGCACTTAATTCGAACCGGTAAAAAATCATGGTTAAGCAGGCACATTAACAAATAGAAAATATTGTAGTTTATTAAACTCCCCCTATTTATCAGTGCAATTATGTTGACCTACTTCAATAGATTATCATTTATTCAATCATTTACGTGCAAGATATAAAATAGAGACCTACAATATACCTCTTTATAGGGTATAGTGTAGTCAATCTATTGAATTCATTGATTTACTTAAATAAGCAGAGCCAAGTTTAAGATTTATTTTTGCAAAAATCTTAATAAATAAAACGCTAAACATAGCTTACTTTTCCCTGAAATAACAATAATGCCACTTCAAGCAGACTCGCTACTTGATATTGCTATTCACACGATTTACATAGGCTATACAATGAAAAATTTATTATTAATCGATGATGATAAAGAGTTAGTTTCCTTACTCGATAAAAACTTAACTTCCGAAGGTTTCATTGTTGAAACAGCCTACGATGGCGAGGAAGGCTTAAACAAATTCTTAATAAAAGATTACGATTTGATCATATTAGATGGGGTAATGCCACGTATGTCTGGCTTTGAAATGCTAAAACTAATAAGGCAAAAAACAGATACCCCTGTATTAATGCTGACAGCAGAAAATGATCAAACCGAACAAGTGATCAGCTTAGGAATGGGAGCAGATGATTATTTAACCAAACCTTTTAGTGAGCGTGATTTATCCGGTCGAATTAAAGTGATGTTACGACGAATTCAATACAAAAAAGGCAATGCAGATAATAAAATATCACATTTAGATATTGAATTATTTCCTAGTCAACAACAAGCATTGTGCCAAGAACGTACTATTGAGCTTACTAATACTGAATTATTGTTATTAGAAAAATTCTTAACCAATCCCGGACAGTTATTGGAAAAATCAGCATTAAGTGAACAGGTTTTAGGTAAAAAATTAGAAAAGTTTGACCGCAGTATTGATATGCATTTAAGTAACTTACGTCGTAAATTACCTACTCGTTTAGATGGTCAAATTAGGGTAAAAAACTTTCGTGGCAGAGGTTATATGTGGTTAGATAATGACGCACCTTCAGTGAATGAACATTAACATAACCACCCCATGCAATACTTTAACAAAGTCGCCATTACATTATATTGTAACAACGCTAAGCCAGTGAGGGCAAAATTGCCCTTGTTGCGACATAGCAGTTATGAATCAACAAAAATCTTTTATTAATCCTATCTAATTATTCTCAGTAAAGTGGTACACTTTTTATTTGAATTCAAGTTTAGATAAATAGCGCTCTTATTGCATTTATCATTGCTCATAAAATTCCATTACGTTAAAAAGTGATCACCAATAGACGGTAAAAATAGTCAGCGTCAAGTAGAAGGTCTTTAAACATGACTCCCTATCTTTTATGGCGTTTTGTGAAGGTTTCTCAAAATCCTAGACTATTTTTTCAAATAAATTGATCAGTTATTTATTGGCGTTAATATCAATAACAGTAGAGTAAAAAAATGATTGAAGTTGCATTGTACGAACCAGAGATCCCACCTAATACTGGTAATATTATTCGCCTATGTGCCAACACAGGCTGTGTATTGCATTTAATTGAACCGCTCGGTTTTGACTTAGACGAAAAAAAAGTAAGACGTGCAGGGTTAGATTATCATGAGATGACCAATGTACATTTGCATAAAGATTTTGAGAGTTTCTTAAAAGTAATAGAAGGTAAACGTTTACTGGCTTGTACAACCAAAACAACCACCTACCACCACAATGCAAATTTTCAAGATGGTGATGTTTTGTTATTTGGCCCAGAAACACGAGGATTGCCAGCGTCGATATTAGATGCTTTACCCTTACAGCAAAAATTACGTATTCCAATGAAAGCAGATAGCCGTTCTATGAACCTATCTAATGCGGTGTCTGTTTTTGTTTATGAAGCGTGGCGCCAACTGGATTTTCCGGGCGCAGTATAATAGTAAGTTAGCACTTAATACTTGAGTCTAAATAATGTTGTAATAGTAATGTAATAATGTTGTAATAATCAAAAGGTGATGACTTACCTTTTGATTATCGCCTCTTAACCCCAGTTAAATGTCATTTAAATTAGTGCTGCTATTATTCTAGTCATTTTGGTTGTAACAGTTGTACTAATAACTGCACAGTTCTCTGCCCTCTAAATTCATTAACATCTAAGCTATAAACACAAAAGACTTCTTTTACTGACAAATCAGGCCAAGCTTCTGGGTCAATATTAAAGGCAATGGCGTCAATTAATTTATCATCCTGTTGTAACACCATTTTTAAGTGTTTTTGCCCAACAATTCGCTGTTGCTTTAATGCAAAGACTCCATCAAAAATAGGTGCAGGAAACCCTTGTCCCCACGGTCCTGCATCACGCAACTCTTGAGCAATACTCAAGTCAAACTGCTCAGAGGATAATTGCCCGTCGGATAAAATGACGTTATTTAATAAATCCTCATCGACTTGCGCTTTTAAAATGGCATTGAGCGTATCATTAAACAGATCAAAATCTTTTTCTAACAAACTCAAGCCGGCAGCCATAGCATGACCACCAAACTTTAAAATAATACCGGGCAGAGTTTTATCAACTAAGTCCAACATATCGCGAATATGTACGCCAGGAATAGAACGAGCTGAACCTTTGATCTCACCGCCATTTGCACGGGCAAAAGCAAAGGTAGGACGGTAATATTTTTCTTTGATGCGAGAAGCCACCAGACCAATAACACCTTGATGCCAATCAGCCTCAAACAAACATAATGCCAAGGGTAAGTTATTTTGATCAATGGATAATTTTTGCAAGCTCAGCATCGCTTCCTGCTGCATGCTTTGTTCTATCTCTCTGCGTGAGAGATTTAGCGCATCTAACTCAGAAGCCAACGTATTCGCACGTAAATAATCATCGCATAACAGCAATTCAACGCCATGACTCATTTCATCCAAACGTCCCGCCGCGTTAAGTCTAGGCCCTAATGAAAAACCTAAATCCGTAGCAACTAATTGTTGTTGATTGCGTTTTGCCACTTGAATAAGCGCACTAATACCCGGTCGGCAGAACCCAGCACGAATACGAGCTAATCCTTGATGCACTAAAGTTCGATTATTTGAATCTAATTTAACCACATCAGCAACGGTGCCTAACGCAACAATATCTAGAAAGTTCGCTAAATTAGGCGCAGCAAAATCGGTGAAACAGCCCTTTTCCTGCATCAAAGAGCGCAACGCCAACATGACATAAAAAGCAACTCCCACACCTGCTAAGTTTTTACTGGGGAACTGACAACCGATTTGATTAGGATTAACAATAGCATCGGCAACCGGTGTTTCTTCTCCAGGAAGATGATGGTCAGTCACTAATACTTCAATACCTAAATCTTTAGCATGAGCCACACCACTAATACTCGAAATGCCGTTATCCACTGTCATCAATAATTGAGCACCTTGCTGCGCAGCTAAGTCTACAATTTCAGGGCTTAAACCATAGCCATAATCGAAACGGTTAGGAATTAAATAATCAACATGTTGAAACCCTAAAGCACGAAGCGATAAAACGCTCAAGGCGGTGCTAGTTGCACCATCGGCATCAAAATCGCCCACAATAATTATTTTTTTACTATCTAAATAAGCTTGATATAACAACTCACAAGCAGTCGCCATACCTTTCAATTGATTAGCATGAATGAGTGTTTTGGTGCTGTTATCTAACTCGCTGTCGGCAGTAATGCCACGGTTAGCATAAAGCTTAGTTAATAATGGAGAGCAAGATAATGATAGCAGGCTAGTATCATGCTGAAGGCGTTGTTGAACTTGTGTTTTTGGTGTTTCTGAAGACATAAAAAAACTGCACGATATTGGATTATCAATGCAGTTTATTATGAAACAGACAATAGCAGAAGTATTAGTCTAAATTTTTTCTTGTATTGCTTGAAGTAAACGGTCTGCAGGTAAGTAACCTGGCATCGCAGTACCATCTTCTAAAAACAAAGTAGGTGTACCAGTAATGCCTAGTGAAACACCTAAATTGTATTGATCAATTACAGTATTGTCGCAAGATAATGATTTAATTGAGCGATTACTTTTTTCATCGTCCATTGCTGACTTAGGGTCATCAGCACACCAGATTGAAACCATTTTACGGTAAGCATTAGATCTTTCTCCTCCACGAGGAAAAGCTAAGTAACGGATAGTGATACCTAATTTATTATAATCGGCAATCTCTGCGTGCAATTTTTGGCAATATGGACAACTTGTATCGGTAAATGCCGTAACAACATATTTTTCGTTAGCCGCTTTATAGACAATCATGTCTTTTTCGAAGCTTTTAATCTTTGCAAATTGCTCAGCTGAATTTTCGCGGCGAATGTCAGATACTTTGGTAGCAGTAATATTTTTCATTCCATTATTAGTATCGTAAATACTACCGCTGATTAAAAACTGTCCGTCTTCACTTAAATAATAGATAGCCCCTTCACTCACCACCTCATACAACCCCTTAATAGGCGACTCAGTAATCGATTGCGCATCGACTTGTAATGATTCTAGCTTTTTAGTTAACACTTCATGAACTTGATTTGAAACGGCAGCAAAGCTACTGGCACTTAACAACATGCTCACTACAAATGTGATTACACTTTTTTTAGCCTTTAATATGGACATTATAAATTCCCGAAAATAAAATTATAGTACTCGATTATGCCTATCTTAAAACATAAAGTGAATGTTAATTACAGCCATTCTTATTATGTATATTAAGTTATGAGACTAAGCGCGAGGGTGATGTTCACTATGTAAACTTTTTAGTCTATCTTTTGCTATATGAGTATAAATTTGAGTAGTTGATAGATCACTATGCCCCAATAGCATCTGTACGACCCGTAAGTCAGCTCCATAGTTCAATAAATGTGTTGCGAATGCATGGCGTAAAACATGTGGCGACAACGCCTCTTTATCAATTCCCGCTAGCTGTGCATAATATTTAATGCGATGCCAAAAGGTTTGTCTAACCATTTGCGTTCCACGACGGCTAGGAAACAAGACATCGCTACTTTGGCCTGATAATAAAGTCGGTCGCATCTCTTCAATATAACGTTCTAGCCAATAAACAGACTCCTCTCCTAATGGCACTAAGCGTGTTTTATTACCTTTACCAGTGACTCTTATTACTCCCTGTTGTAAGTTAATTTCTTCCATAGTCAAGCCCACTAATTCAGTAACACGCAATCCCGTTGCATATAAAACTTCTAACATAGCTTTATCTCGAAATTGCACAGGGTCGTTCAGCTCCGGGGCGGAAAGTAATGCATCAACTTCAGATTCAGATAATGATTTAGGCAGAGGTTTGACAATTTTAGGACTTTCCAGTTTTGCACTTGGGTCATCTTCACGCATTTTTTCACGGCATAAATATTGATAATAACGTCTAATTGCACTCATTAATCGTGCCGTAGAGGTGTTCTTATAATCGATTTCACCCTGTAAACGAGCATCAAAATAATCACTCAAATCAACAGCGCTGGCCTCACTTAAGGTGATTTCTTGTTGCTGTAAATAACCCTCTACTAAACTTAAATCATGGCGGTAAGAGTCTAGCGTATTTTTTGATAGACCACGCTCTAACCAAAGTGAATCTAAAAATTGTTCGATGCTTAATACTTCCATTCCAACGGCCTTAACGGTAAATTAGCGCCTCTTATATTTTTATTCAAAGGTCACTTATGAAAATCGGTTTATTTTATGGTTCTAGTACTTGTTATACAGAAATTGCTGCAGAAAAGATTCAAGCAGAGCTAGGTGAATCATTAGTAGACATATTTAACATAAAAGATGACGGTTTAAGCAAGATAAATGATTATGACATTGTTATTTTAGGCATTTCTACTTGGGATTATGGTGAACTTCAAGAGGATTGGGGTAAGTTATGGGATCAAATCGACGGCCTTAATGTTAATGGCAAAATAGTTGCGCTATTCGGATTGGGTGACCAAAATGGTTACAGTGAGTGGTTTATTGATGCAGTTGGCATGTTGCACGACAAATTATTACCCCAACATCCTAAATTCATCGGTTATTGGCCCATTGAAGGATATGACTTTGAGGCATCAAAAGCATTAACCGAAGATAAACAATGTTTTGTCGGATTAGCGATTGATGAAGATACTCAATATGAACTAAGTGACCAACGTATCAGTGATTGGTGCTTACAAATACTAGAAGAGATGCAAGATCTACTATAGCCAATTTCTAAATATAACTCTGAAATATAATTCCGGAGCTATGCCCTAGAATATAGGCATTGGAGTATAGGCTCTGAACATCAATCTATAAGCAAGTATAGAAGTTATTAAAGCCAACACTTTTTTATAGCTTCTATTATGCATTTCGAGTTTTACACCTATATTTCTTAGGCTTTTCCCCTATCACGTAAGTTAAATACGCAATTAATTATCAAAAATACGGCTATAAGTAAGTTATTAGCGGGGTATTAATGGAAATACCTCATTTTTTTGTAATTTAATTTCAGCATGAGAACTCTTCTGATCCAGATCAAGCGATTTTTTACTCACTTTGGTTAAGCTAAGCTATATTAAATTATCGATGCATAATTAACCCATTCCATAACCGCTGACAAAATGATATCAGCGCTTATTTAGCACTAAATTAACGAATTTTAAATTTAACCAGAGTAAGGGAGTACCTCCTCAATGCCAACTGATAAACAAACTAAAAGCTATAGCGAGCTGCATAAACCCGCAAGCGAGTTTGCAACACGGTCTGATTATTTGGATCACGAATTACAGATAATGAAACCTCGCCGTTACGGGTTAAATCTACCCGGCCGAGATTTCCGCTTCGAATGGGAAGATTTAGTACCCGCTGTAGCAGGTACCATCGGCATCATCGCAATGTACTCTGCGGTAATGATGTCTTGGGCTGATGGTTTAACAGAGCAATGGGCGCACATCACTTTAGGTAAAGATTTTGCTATCGAAGTGGCGCGAGTTGAAATGCTTATCCCCGCCTTTTTATTTTGTATTGTTGCTTCGGGCTTTGTTAACCCTAAAGCCAACCTAGCGGGTAACCATGGTCCAATGATCCCGTTAATCGGTGCAATTGCATTAGCGGGTGCTCACCCACTTGCTTTAGCTATCTTACTCGGTGTATTTGGTTTATTGCTCAGCTACTTTAAAGGTGGATCTAAACTGGTTAATTTAACCGGAGAAGGCGTAGCAGGTGGGTTACTGGTGTTCCTTGGGTTTACTGGTGCATTCAGTCAAATAGGTCAAGTTCAAGACTGGGCTAAAGGGTTACAATCTGCAGATGTTGCAGCAGGTAGTATGGGATATGTTGGCTTAGTTGTATTAGCAACAAATATCATTCTTTATGCTTTCCTTGCAAAAATTAACAAACGTTGGTTAGCTATTCCAGCTTGTGCAATTACAGGGTTATTGATCGCGCTAGCACTCGGGGCAGGCTTTAACCTAACCTTCGAAACAGAAATGGGACTACCTAATTTAAACCCTGTTTACTGGTGGGGAAGCACTACTGAAGGTTGGATGTTAGGTTTACCAAACCTTGAACACTTCATTGCCTCATTACCTTTTGCAATTTTAGCCGTAGCGATGTGGTCACCGGACTTCTTAGGACACCGTATTTTTCAAGAATTAAACTACCCAAAAAAGACTGAAAATGTATTAATGGATGTGGACGATACGATGACCATGTGTTCAGTCCGTCAAATGGTTGGTACTGCAGTGGGTGGTGGTAACATCACCTCTTCATGGGGAACTTATATGATCCCTGCGGCGATTGCTAAACGCCCTATTCCAGCGGGTTCAATTATATTAGGCAGCTTAGTAATGTTAATTGCATTTCTAGGCTTCCCAATGGACATCGCAGTATGGCCACCAGTAATGCGTATTGCTTTATTAGTTGGTGTATTCTTGCCTTTACTAGAAGCAGGTATGCAAATGATTAAAAATACGAAGGATTCACAAGCTGCTGGTATTTGTATTTTTACTGCTGCAGTGTTTAATCCTGTACTTGCTTGGGCATTAACCATGTTATTAGATAACAACGGTTTAATTGGAGATAAGGAACGCGCTAAACGTCTATCATTTTTAGATAAGATTATTATACCGGGTTCAGTATTAGTGGTTTGTTTTATTGCTATGTTAGCAGTAGGTATGTTCGAGAAACAATACGGCCTACCATCTTTATTATAAGTAATATTAGACGCTGATAGGATTAGTATTTATTAAACATAATAACTTTATTTAACCTACTAGCTTTGTTAAAAGATGAAACAAAAAGGGCGCTATTGATAGCGCCCTTTTTTATGCCTAAAATTTATATAACCACTTAGATTTGCATGACCAACCTATATTTATATAACCAATCTAGACTCGCATAAAAATACAACTTCAGCTTTAAGGTTATTTATAAGCCTTTAATATCGATAATGAGATCGTTAGATATCTCTTGTAATGAGGCAATCAACAGGTTCTGGTCAAAGGCATCGGACACAGCTATTTCAAAGTGGCTCGTAAACACTGTACCACCAATGTCAGGCACACCAATTCTGTTGCACTCCATATTTTCAACCTTAACGCTATTTTCACTTAACACTTGTGAAATATCATTCACTAAACCTGCACGATCTCTCGCATCAATTGATAAATTTAAATGATTAGGCTTTTCTTTCGGTAAGCGCTTCAGTTCAACCCAATCGATATGAAGAGGTAAGGTTTTAAAACCATTTAAAAGTGTTTCAACTTTTTCTGGCTCTAATTCAATCTTAATTAATCCAGCCATATATCCTTCTATATGGTTAATTTTGCTGGTTAACCATTTACCGTTTAATGCATGTGTTTTTTCTGCAAGACATTTAACTAAATCAGGTTGGTAAATACCAGTGATCGTAATTAATATTTGTACGTTCATAAACTAACTCCTTCTAAAGAGATATAAATTAGTGAAATTCTATTAAAAATAATTATACCTTAACTGACTTATCCTTTGGCTAAAAACCATACAAAAATATGGGTTATATACTATTTTTTGTATTTATTAGAGGCATCTAAAAAAGATAACAAAAATATATTTAAGATTCATTTGACTAAGTTATAATCGAACGTTAATAAAAATAAATAGTTGAGTTAAGTTTCAATAAATATTCAGCAGTTTATTTATGTAATATTTGTTTAGTAAGCTATTAATTTTATTAAGATAACATTTTCTTATGGCAAGAGTGTTCGAGAGGGAATTGAAATTAAATTACCTTTTTAAGGTTAAATTTAAACAATTTAGTGAATTATAGTGATATTTATATCACTTTAATCGGTACATTATTCAAGCAAAAAAGGCTTTTTAAAATAAACGTGTAATTTTATTACGAGATCGCTGTGCAACTTGATATGAATCAATTTTTGTACAAAAGCATTTGTTAAACTAAGCACTAATCCATCACGGGGTAACTTCTAAGATGCAAATAGACAATAGCGTTAACGAGTATTTAGCTTACCAAATACCAAGCCAAAGCAATCGTATTGCTAACAGTAAAATAAGCAAAACTATTTTGCCTGTGTCTCTTCTTTCAAACAATACAAGCATACTTATTGCACTCCGTATTATTTTCTATTTTGTTATTGCCCCACCTGCGCTTATCGCATTTTCAACACTACTAAGTGCGCATGCATTAAGTGCGGTACATAGGATGTACCAAACATATTCACAAACAACTAATTTATACACATTTTTTAATCACTAACGGTAAAGGTAAATCTTTATGACTAAATTAAACGAAGCATTTGCATCAGCATGGGAAGGTTTTGCTGGCGACACTTGGAAAACAGAAGTTAATGTTCGTGACTTCATCCAAAAAAACTACACCCCTTTTGATGGAGATGAAAGTTTCCTAGCTGACGCAACTAAAGCGACTGACGAGCTATGGGAAAATGTAATGGTGGGTATCAAGCAGGAAAACGCAACACATGCACCTGTTGATTTTGATACCGATGTGGTTTCGACTATTACTGCACATGATGCAGGTTACATCAACAAAGACTTAGAAACGATTGTTGGTCTACAAACAGAAAAACCATTAAAACGTGCGCTTATCCCTAACGGTGGTATTCGTATGATCGATGGTTCTTGTAAAGTTTACGGTAAAGAATTAGATCCAACTATCCGTAAAACTTACTCTGAATACCGTAAAACACATAACCAAGGTGTATTCGACGTTTACACTGGCGACATTCTTAAATGTCGTAAATCAGGTGTATTAACAGGTTTACCAGATGCTTACGGTCGTGGTCGTATTATTGGTGATTACCGCCGTGTTGCTTTATACGGTATCGATTACCTAATGACTGAAAAAGCAGCTCAGCATAAAAGTTTAGAAGCTGAATTAATCGCAGGTACTTCATTAGAAGATACAATGAAATTGCGTGAAGAGATTTTTGAGCAATATCGTGCGCTTGACCAAATGAAAGTGATGGCAGCGAAATACGGTTATGATATTTCTGGACCAGCATCAAACGCTAAAGAAGCAATCCAATGGACTTACTTTGGTTACTTAGCTGCAATTAAATCACAAAATGGCGCTGCAATGTCATTTGGCCGTACCGCTTCTTTCTTAGATATCTACATTGAAAAAGATCTAAAAGCAGGTCTAATCACTGAAACTGAAGCACAGGAACTAATCGACCACTTAGTAATGAAACTACGTATGGTTCGTTTCCTACGTACACCTGAATATGATGACCTATTCTCTGGTGACCCTATCTGGGCTACAGAGTCTATCGGTGGTATGGGTGTTGATGGACGTACGCTAGTAACCAAAAACAGCTTCCGTTTCTTACACACACAATACACTATGGGCCCTTCTCCAGAGCCAAACATTACTGTTTTATGGTCTGAAGCTTTACCAATTAACTTCAAAAAATACTGTGCAAAAGTATCTATCGATACTTCATCTATCCAGTACGAAAATGATGACTTAATGCGTACTGATTTCGATAACGATGATTATGCTATCGCTTGTTGTGTATCGCCAATGATTGTTGGTAAGCAGATGCAATTCTTTGGTGCACGCGCCAACTTAGCAAAAACATTATTGTACTCCATCAATGGTGGTGTTGATGAAAAATCAAAAATGCAAGTAGGCCCTAAAACTTTACCAGCAATTACTAGTGAAGTATTAGATTACGAAGAAGTTTACGCAAACCTTGATCACTTCATGGATTGGTTAGCAGAACAATACGTCACAGCACTTAATTGTATTCATTACATGCATGACAAATACAGCTATGAAGCTTCATTAATGGCACTTCATGACCGTGATGTTGAACGTACAATGGCCTGTGGTATTGCTGGTCTTTCAATTGCAGCGGATTCATTAGCAGCAATTAAATACGCAAAAGTTCGTCCTATTCGTGATGAAGATGGTATTGCGACTGACTTTGAAATTGAAGGTGATTACCCTAAATTTGGTAATAATGATCCACGTGTTGATGATATTGCTTGTGAACTAGTTGAAACGTTCATGAAAAAAATAAAATCACGCCCTATGTACCGTAATGCACGTGCTACACAGTCAATTCTTACTATTACATCTAACGTTGTATACGGTAAGAAAACAGGTAACACACCAGACGGTCGTCGTGCAGGTATGCCATTTGCACCAGGTGCAAACCCAATGCATGGACGTGATGAAAAAGGTGCAGTAGCATCATTAACATCAGTATCTAAACTACCGTTTGCTTACGCACAGGATGGTATTTCTTACACATTCTCAATCGTACCAAATGCACTAGGCAAAACAGATGATTCTCAAAAATCTAACTTGGCTGGTCTAATGGATGGTTACTTCAAGCACACGCCAGATATTGAAGGTGGTCAACACTTAAACGTTAATGTAATGAACCGTGAGACATTATTAGATGCAATGGACCACCCTGAGAAATACCCTCAGTTAACAATCCGAGTCTCTGGTTATGCAGTACGTTTTAACTCATTAACTAAAGAACAACAAAGTGATGTTATTACACGTACTTTTACAGCAACACTATAAAAAATAGACGATAACAGGTTCACTTTTATATTAGCCTGCTATAATAAAAAAGGTTTCATTCTTCGGGATGAAACCTTTATTTTTATCACAACAAAAGTAATTATTTTTATCAGTTGTTATGGCACTGTATCCATTGTTATAACGCAGTCATGTTCAATTAATAGTTGATACAAATAATTAGTTTTTATGAGGTTATAAGATGTCAGTTACTGGACGAGTACACTCAGTAGAAACCTGTGGCACCGTTGATGGGCCAGGGATCCGCTTTATTATCTTCTTACAAGGCTGTTTAATGCGCTGTCAGTATTGCCATAACCGCGATACTTGGGATACTGAAGGCGGTAAAGAGATGACCGTTGATGAATTAATGAAAGAGATGCTGCAATACCGCCATTATATGGACGCGTCCGGCGGTGGTATTACTATTTCTGGTGGCGAAGCAATGCTACAACCTGAATTTGTGCTGGCGATGTTTGAAGCCTGCCGTGCAGAAGGCATTCATACTTGTTTAGATACCAATGGTTTTGTACGAAAAATTGACCAAACAACTCAAAATATTCTTAAACATACTGACCTAGTCTTATTAGATATTAAGCAGATGGACAATAAAAAGCATATCGACTTAACCCATGTTAGTAATAAATATACTCTAGAGTTTGCAAAGTATTTAGCTGAACATGATCAAGCGATCTATCTACGCTATGTTGTTGTTCCTGGGATCACCGATAGCCTTAAAGACGCCCATTCGTTAGGTCAATTTATTCAACCAATGAAAAATATAGAAAAGATTGAAATGCTACCCTATCACGAGCTTGGAAAGCATAAGTGGACAGCAATGGGAGAAATATATCCTCTTGATGGCGTTCACCCACCATCAAGAGATACTATGCTTGCTGTGCAAAAGGTCCTTCTTGAATACCATGACAATGTTATTTTTTAATACCTTTGTTCAGTGAAACCTTCTCAATAAGCACTTAGCTAAGTATACTTTACTTAGTTTAATGTCCTCAATTCTTAATAAAGACAGTTTTTACTGTCTTTATTTTTACTTCTTACTAAATAGCAGCCTCTATGACTCCTTTTATTTGCCCGCTTTGCCAAGCTTCATTTAACCAAATCAATAACACCCAAGTGTGTGAAAATAATCATCATTTTGATATTGCTAAGGAAGGATATTTAAATTTATTACCGGTGCAATCAAAAAGCTCTAAAAATCCCGGTGATAATCAAGAGATGATGGCTGCTAGGCGTGCATTTTTAAATACCAGCGGTTACTTACCACTCGCAGAAAAAGTAGCACAAATAAGTAAACAATATTTAGCTGATACCGAACAAGCACAGATCCTAGACTTAGGCTGTGGAGAGGGTTATTACACCGATATTATCAATCAACAATTGCCACAACATCGTATCTGCGGCATTGATATTTCTAAAGTGGCCGTTCGTTATGCCGCTAAACGCTATAAAAAAATTGATTTTTGTGTCGCCAGCGCCTATCAAGTTCCATTAAATGCACAAAGTATTGACCTAATGATACGTATCTATGCACCATCAAAAGCGGAGGAGTTGTTACGTCTAATTAAGCAAAACTGTTATTTAATTACAGTAACACCTGCGCCACGTCACTTATTTCAATTAAGAGAGTGCATTTACGAACAAGTAAATGACCATGCGCAGGAGAATGAAGCAGTCGATGGTTTCAGTAAAGTGGAGCAAGTAAATCTCAGTTATGAACTAGATATTGATTCACCTCAGCAGTTAAAAGACCTCATTAACATGACCCCTTTTGCTTGGAAGTTTACACCAGAAAAGCTAGCTAAATTACTTAGCCAGCCACACTGGAAAATTGAATGTGATTTTAATATTGAAGTATTTCAAAAAAACTAACTTATATTAGTTCATTGTTATATAAAAAGTTATCCCCTCCTTTTTTGAAACCTTTATTCAACAATTTAGCAAGGTCTATAAAGCGCAACTGATCGACCATGGTTCGTTGCCCATTATCTTTTCCATGTAAGGCCTCACTTACCTCAAGATACCAATTAAATAGCGCAGGTGAGAGCGTTTGTTGCGAACGTTTTCCTAACCATAATAAACAATGCGCAGGTAATCCGATTAAAAATAAAATAAATGTAGCGGTACTTGGCCAAGAAAAATAAGTTGGAAAAAACATGTACAAGGAAGCAACAAGCACAATAAAAATCGGGAATACTTTAATTAATAATTGTGTATAACAGACCATTTTACTTTCAATAAATAAAGAATACAGACAGTTTTGTTTTGGCCATATTTTTAAATAATGGTCGCCTTTTTTTAATAGCTCAAAAAAATTAAACAAATAAATTCTCCTTTAAAATTGATAACTCAATCACAACAATACAAATCATGCCTAATTTATGGAAATGTTCCAACTAAAATTGATTTCGAATAATTTTTATCAATTTGATATTTGTAATTTTATTACATAAAGGTAAAATTGATAATATAGCTTAATATGGACAATGTTGCCAAACGCTACGTTCTTATTCAGTTATATCTCACTATTATACCCTAGCTTAATATCAAAAATTAGAATTGATATTTATATACTTATTATTTACTGACTGGAATTTTTTCATGAGCAATAAATTAGTCCTTGTACTTAACTGTGGTAGTTCTTCGCTTAAATTCGCTGTAATCAATGCAAACAATGGAGATGAAATAATCAGTGGTTTAGCTGAATGTTTTAATCTTCCCGATGCTCGTATTAAATGGAAGTTTGACGGTAAGAAAGAGTCAACTAACTTGCCTGAAAATAGTGCTCACTCTGCAGCCATTTCATTCATTGTAGAAGATATTATTAAAAAAGTTGAGGGTCTTGAGTCTCAATTTATTGCTATAGGCCATCGAATTGTTCATGGTGGTGAAAAATTTACTAAGTCAGTTATTATTGATGAAGAAGTGCTTGAAGGTATTGAAGAATGCGCTTCACTTGCACCATTACATAATCCTGCACATATTTTAGGTATCAAAGCAGCACAAAAAGCGTTCCCATCATTAACACAAGTTGTCGTGTTTGATACTGCTTTCCACCAAACTATGCCAGCAAAAGCTTTCCTATATGCGTTGCCATATAATTTATACAAACAATCTCATATTCGTCGTTACGGCATGCACGGCACCAGCCACTTATTTGTTACCAATGAAGCAGCTAAAGCATTGGGCCAAAAAGTAGAAGAAACAAATATCATCTCTGCTCATTTAGGTAATGGAGCATCGGTTGCAGCGATTAAAAACGGCCAATCAGTTGATACAAGTATGGGTATGACTCCACTTGCCGGCTTAGTAATGGGTACTCGCTGTGGTGATATAGATCCAAGTATTATTGATCACCTTGTGGAACGTGAAGGCTACAGCCTGAAAGGTGTAATGGACATGCTACAAAAACAAAGTGGCCTATTAGGTATATCAGGTATTTCAAGTGATTTCCGAGATATCGAAGAAAACTACCAAAAAGGTCACCAAGGAGCTATCCTTGCAATTGAGATGTTTGCCTACCGTTTAGCTAAGTATATTGCATCCTACGCCGTACCACTTGGTCGTATAGATGCGATAGTATTTACCGGCGGTATTGGCGAGAACTCTGAACGTATTCGTACGAAAGTATTAGAAAACTTAACTATCTTTGGATACCAAGTAGATGCAGAGAAAAACAAAGCTGCAAGACTAGGTAATTCAGGCGTGATCACTACCGATAACTCCCCAATTGCAATGGTTATACCAACCAATGAAGAATGGGTTATCGCGCAAGATTCTGCTGCACTTGTTGGTGCGTAACTTATAATAATTTTTTTGAGGGAGTATTCACTCCCTTTTGTCATCTATTAAAAAGGAATAGTCATGGCTCGTACAATAATGCTGATCCCTATTGGCGCTGGTGTTGGTGTCACTTCGGTTAGTCTCGGAATGGTTCGTGCAATGGAACGCCAAGGTGTTGCCGTTAATTTTTTCAAACCAATTGCACAACCACGCCCAGGCGATGCAGGTACAGAACGCTCAACAACAACATTACGCAATTCAAGTAACATCCTTCCTCCTGAACCTTTTGCAATGAAATATGCTGAAACACTTATTTCTTCAGGACGTACTTCTGAGTTACTAGAAAATATCGTAGAGCGTTTCCGTGAAGGTACTAAAGACAGTGATGTGATCATTGTTGAAGGTTTAGTCCCTACCGATAAGCATCAATTTGCTAATAACATCAACTACAGTATCGCTAAAGCATTAAGTGCTGATATGGTATTTGTTACGCATCCAAGTAACGATACGTCACAACAATTAAAAGAGCGCATGGAAATTGCTATCTCTTCATTTGGTGGCAAAGAAAATAAACATATTGCTGGCTGTATTATTAATAAAGTGGGCGCTCCTGTTGATGAGAATGATAAAACAGGTAACGACTTAACTGAAATGTTTGATATTCCTGAAGGTAGTATTAATAACAACCTTGAAGTATTACAAATGTTCAGCAAAAGCCCATTACCAATTTTAGGCTGTATCCCTTGGAGTGCTGATCTAATCGCACCACGCGTTAAAGATCTAGCGATCCATTTAGAAGCTAAGATCCTTAACAAAGGTGACCTTGATAACCGCCGTTTACAATCAGTAACTTTCTGTGCTCGTTCAATCCCTAACATGGTTGAGCACTTTAAAGCTGGTTCAATGTTAGTAACATCGGGTGATAGAAGTGATGTGATCATTGCCGCTTGTTTAGCTGTAATGAACGGTATGAAAATCGGTTGTTTATTATTAACCGGCGACTACCCACCTGAAGATGAAGTGATGAAGCTTTGTAAAAGTGCAATGGACGCAGGATTACCAGTGCTACTGATCAAAAGTAACACATGGCATACAGCCCAACGTTTACAAAACTTCAACATGGAAATACCTGTTGATGATTTAGAGCGTATTGAAAAAGTACAAGAGTACATTGCCAGCCATATCGACAAGCATTGGTTAAACACGTTAACACAAGATTCTTCATTATCGCGTCGTTTATCACCACCAGCATTCCGTTACCACTTAACGGAATTAGCACGTAAAGCAAACCAACGTATCGTATTACCTGAAGGTGAAGAGCCTCGTACTATTCAAGCTGCAGTTATTTGTGCAGAACGTGGTATCGCTAAACCAGTATTATTAGGTAATCCTGAAGAGATCCACCGTGTTGCAACGCAGCAAGGTATTGTTTTGACTGATGAAGTTGAAATTGTTAATCCTGTTGATGTGATAGAGCAATACGTAGCACCAATGGTTGCTCTTCGTAAAGGTAAAGGCTTAACAGAAGTTGTTGCACGTGAGCACCTACAAGATACCGTTGTATTAGGTACAATGATGCTAGCTGAAAATGAAGTAGCCGGTCTAGTGTCTGGTGCGGTTCACACTACAGCTAATACTATTCGCCCAGCATTACAGTTAATTAAAACAGCACCGGGTGCAAGTTTAGTTTCATCAATCTTCTTTATGTTATTGCCAGACCAAGTATTAGTTTACGGTGACTGTGCAATTAACCCAGACCCAACGGCTGATCAACTAGCAGATATCGCAATTCAGTCTGCTGATTCTGCAATTGCTTTTGGTATTGACCCGAAAGTAGCAATGATCAGTTACTCTACTGGTGATTCAGGTGCGGGTTCAGATGTTGAGAAAGTACGTGAAGCGACTAAAATTGCACAACAACGTCGTCCTGACTTATTAATCGACGGTCCATTACAGTACGATGCAGCGGTAATGGAAAATGTAGCGAAGAGTAAAGCACCAGACTCGAAAGTAGCAGGTCAAGCAACTGTGTTTATCTTCCCAGATTTAAATACAGGTAACACCACTTACAAAGCGGTACAACGTAGTGCAAACTTGATCAGTATTGGTCCAATGCTACAAGGTATGCGCAAACCTGTTAATGACTTGTCACGTGGCGCACTAGTAGACGATATCGTTTACACCATCGCGCTAACAGCGATTCAAGCAACACAAGCTGCAGAGCAATTAGCATTAAAAGGTTAATCTTTTAAACTAACTAATTACTGCATTAAAAAAGCCCTACTTGACTTAATTTTAGTCATCTAGGGCTTTTTTTGTATCTTCTATTTATGATTTTATTGGCTTAAATACTGACCAATACACATTTTAAGCCTTTATCGCGGTCACTATTAGTAAACTCAATAGGCGGCTCAATAACATTTATTACTTTTGCCGTAGGACAATGCTCAGCTAATGCATCGTAGATAAATTGAAAATCAAGATCTGGGCTATTCAAACATAAAAGCGCTTGCCCGCCTGGTTTTAATAACTCCGGCAAACGACGCATTATCTTAGGATAATCACGCTGAATATTAACACTGCCTTTTTGTAATGATGGCGGATCGGCAATCACAATATCATAGGGTCCTAAACGTTTAACTTTACCCCATGATTTAAAAAGATCATGGCCCAGATACTTAACTTTATCTAAATCATGGCCATTAAGCCGATGATTATCACGCCCTACCGCTAACGCCGCTTTACTCATATCGAGATTAACGACTTGTTCAGCTCCACCAGCAATAGCAGCATTAGAAAAGGCACAGGTATATGAAAATAGATTTAATACACGTTTTTGTTGGCTATTTTCTCTTAACCAAGCACGGCCATTTTTCATATCTAAGAAAATACCGTAGTTTTGATTTTTACCTAGGTTTATTTTGTATGCGAGCCCATTTTCACAAGCGATAAAGTTATTAATCTGTTCGCCATATAACAATTCCGTAGGCGCAAGATCTCGACAACGAAACTGCACTTGAATGCTATTAACAACAAACCCTCTTTCAGTCATTTCTGCGAGTAGAAAATCACTCAAATTAGCCAGCCATTGTGCATCTTCCTCTTTGTACAGGATAATCAACACCACCGGTGCTAACCAATCTATATTGATATGCTGGTATTCTGGATAAAAGAATCCACGGCCATGAAGTAAGCGCGCCATTTCTTTATTTGACTCGTTAGCAACTGTTGAACTTTGTTCTGCTGTCGATAATGTAGAATTGTCAGGAAAATGCATTTTTTCTAATAAAGCTGTAAACATATTATTTTTCTTCTTTGCTATTCAATGAAACTGAAACCGTATCTTCAGTCTTGTTATTTGTATCTTTGCTTGCTAGTAATTCGCTTACTCATAAAGCCAACTAATAAAGCTAATTACTAAATGGTTAACTAATCGATCATCGCAGTTACTCAGTCTCGTTCGACTGAGTATTTTTCGATGAAGTTTCTTTATCAGCTTCATGCGCCTTTGATTTTTCTATATTAGTTTGTTCAAATGCAGACACTTCCTGATCAGAACTTAATAAAATAGCGAACCAACGCCCATCTTCACTATTTTCTAAAGCAATTTTTAAGATCATCGTTAGCGGAACCGATAACAGCATACCGACGACACCTAATAACCATCCCCAGAAAATTAAAGATAAAAACACGACTAGCGTTGATAGCCCTAAACTACGCCCCATGAAACGCGGCTCAACAACATTACCCATGATCATATTTACACTAACAAACAACCCAACAACCACTGCTGCATACCCAGGACCTAATTGTAAAAAAGTCAGAATCACTGCCGGTACTGCTGAAATAATGGAGCCGATATTAGGGATATAATTTAATAGGAAAGCGAGTAATGCCCATAACACGTAAAATTGTACTCCCATTGCCCACAGCACCGAGCCAATAACAACACCCGTCCCTAAGCTGACCATAGTTTTAATCGCCATATAACGATTCACCATGCTTAAAAAATGGTCTAACTTTTTCTCTGTTTGCTCAGAATCATCAAATGCAATATGCAGTTTCTTAGGGAAAACTTGCCCTTCCGCTAACATAAATACAACCGTTAATAACAACAGGAAAATATTACCCAGCACACTACTGAACCCAGATAAGGTCGTGGTCACTAAATTCATCACCTTAGCAGGGTCAAAATAACCACGTACTTCCCCCATCGACAACCTAATATCATGCTTTCCTAACCATTCAATTAACCAGGTTAGCTGTTCTGATAGTTGTTCCTCATAGGTGGGTATTGCTTTACTAAAATCATTAACAGCAGCGCCAACGACACCGCCCAACACAATAAATAAAGAGAAAATAACCACGATAACAAAAGCAATCGCAAGCCCTCTAGGTAATCGTTTACGCTCTAAATAATTAATCGCAGGGTTACAGATAATAGCCACAAATAATGACAATAAAAAAGGAACAACAATCGGTGCAGCTTCTTTTATCCCTGCTAACGAAATGACTAAAGCAGAAAAATACAATGCTGTACGGCCCGCCGTGGATACACTTACCATGTTTATTTTCCTTTGAGTAAAACAGTCGCTTTATATGCCTCAACAGAGGTTAAATAAAAACAAGAAATGACAGTATAAATGATTGCCGTAGATTAATGAAAATTAGATCTCAAGCTGTAGACTCTTGTTGTCTAATGGACATACAATGATTTCGATTTATTTTGACTCAATAAGTCTTCACAACTGATTTTAACGACTATTAAGAAAGAATGATAAATCACAAAAAAGTGATTTAAATCACACTAAATAATCGTGGCACATTCACTTTATAGTGATCTCGATCAATACGAGAAAGAGTGTTATTTCTATAATGACTGTGAAAGTTTTTTACTAAGTCCATTTTTAATAGCCAGTTTTGATAAAGAGATACGATTTAATAGAACATTTTTAAAACTTTTAAATTTATTAAACTTTTGGAGAAATATATGACGGTAAGTAATGTCACTGAACTAAATGCAATGGTTGCACGTGTAAAAGCGGCGCAAAAAGAATTTGCAACTTACTCACAGGAGCAAGTTGATAAAATATTCCGTGCCGCATCATTAGCAGCATCTACAGCACGTATCGAACTTGCAAAAATGGCAGCCAACGAGTCTGGCATGGGCATCATGGAAGACAAAGTAATCAAGAACCACTTTGCATCTGAATTCATTTACAACAAATACAAAGACGAACTAACTTGTGGTGTTATTGACCGCAATGATGAAGGCGGCACTATCACTATTGCTGAGCCTGTAGGTATTGTTTGTGCCATCGTCCCAACAACAAACCCAACTTCAACTGCAATTTTTAAAGCACTAATCTGCCTTAAAACACGTAATGGCTGTATCTTCTCTCCACATCCACGTGCTAAAAACGCAACAAACTATGCAGCAAAAGTTGTATTAGATGCAGCAATCAAAGCAGGTGCACCAAAAGATATTATTGGTTGGATTGACGTACCATCAGTTGAACTTTCAAATGCATTAATGAAACATGATGATATCAACCTTATCCTTGCAACTGGCGGTCCAGGCATGGTTAAAGCAGCTTACTCTTCAGGTAAACCAGCAATCGGTGTTGGCGCGGGTAACACACCTGTAGTTATCGACGAAACCGCTGATATCAAACGTGCAGTTTCTTCAATCTTAATGTCTAAAACTTTCGATAACGGTGTAATTTGTGCTTCTGAACAAGCAGCAATTGTTGTTGAATCAATTTACGACGAAGTAAAAGCACGTTTTGCAAAATATGGCGCAGCAGTATTAAGCCAAGCAGACGCAGACAAAGTACGTAAAGTGATGATCATCGATGGCGCATTGAACGCTAAAATCGTAGGTCAACCAGCTTACAAAATTGCCGCATTAGCCGGTGTTAAAGTACCAACGTCTACTAAAATTCTGATCGGAGAAGGTTTAGAAGCTTCTTGGGATGACGAATTTGCACATGAAAAACTATCACCTACTTTAGGTCTATTTAAAGCAAAAGACTTTGAAGATGCAGTACGCCAAGCAGGTATCGTGTTAGATATAGGTGGTGTTGGCCATACATCAGTACTTTACACAGACCAAGATGCAAACGCTGAACGTATCGCTTACTTTGGCGACAAAATGAAAACAGCGCGTATTCTTATCAATACACCAGCATCTCACGGCGGTATCGGTGACCTTTACAACTTTGAGTTAGCACCTTCTTTAACATTAGGTTGTGGTTCATGGGGTGGTAACGCTATCTCTGAAAACGTAGGTCCAAAACACCTTATCAATAAGAAAATTGTTGCGAAGAGAGCTGAAAATATGTTGTGGCATAAACTACCAAAATCTATCTACTTCCGCCGCGGCTGTTTACCAGTTGCTATGACTGACCTTGAAGGCAAAAAACGTGCACTTATCGTGACTGACCGTTTCTTATTCAACAATGGTTACATCGATGACCTACGCTCTATCCTAAAAGAAAAAGGCATGGAAGTTGAAGTGTTCCATGAAGTAGAAGCAGATCCAACATTAGCAGTCGTAAAAGCAGGTGCAGCAGCATGTTTAAGCTACCAACCTGATGTAATTCTAGCAGTTGGTGGTGGTTCACCAATGGATGCAGCGAAAATCATGTGGGTAATGTACGAGCACCCAGAAACAGATTTTGAAGACTTATCAATGCGCTTTATGGATATCCGTAAACGTATCTACAAATTCCCTAAAATGGGTTCTAAAGCAGAGTTAGTATGTATTACTACAACCTCTGGTACAGGTTCTGAAGTAACACCATTTGCTGTTGTTACAGATGAAAAAACAGGTCAAAAATACCCATTAGCAGATTACGAGCTAACACCAAACATGGCGATTGTAGATGCAAACCTTGTTATGGATATGCCTAAATCTTTATGTGCTTTCGGTGGTTACGATGCAGTAACTCACGCAATGGAAGCTTACGTTTCTGTATTAGCGAATGAATACTCAGACGGCCATGCACTACAAGCGCTTAAAATGCTTAAAGAGTACTTACCAAGCTCATACACTAACGGTAAAAAAGACCCTATAGCACGTGAAAAAGTACATAACGCAGCAACTATCGCTGGTATGTCTTTTGCTAATGCATTCTTAGGTGTTTGTCACTCAATGGCGCACAAACTAGGTGCTGAATTCCACGTTCCACATGGTTTAGCAAATGCGTTATTAATTGCGAATACTATTCGTTTCAACGCAACGAATAACCCAACTAAACAAACTGCATTCTCACAGTACGATCGCCCTAAAGCACGTGCTCGTTATGCAGAAATAGCAGCACACTTAGGTTTCACAACAGGTAACACTGAAGACAAACTTAACGCGCTATTAAACTGGTTAGAAGAGTTAAAAGTAGCATTGAATATTCCACTATCAATCCAAGCTGCAGGTGTTGATGAAGCTGCATTCATGGCAAAAGTTGATAAACTTGCTGAAGATGCGTTCGATGACCAATGTACAGGTGCAAACCCACGTTACCCATTAATCGCTGAGCTTAAAGAAGTATTAATCGCTTCTTACTACGGCACGGCTTACGCTGACGTAATGGATGTACCAGAAGTGGAAGTTAAAGCAGAACCAAAAGAAGAGAAAAAAGCTAAATAGTTTATAATTTAGTACCCCACTTTTAGCCTGCTTTATGCAGGCTTTTTTGTGTTTGGAATTTGGTAAATAAACGGCAAACCTAAAAAGAGAATTAACCACGAAGCGCTGCGCTACACAGAGGTCACGAAGGGTTAAGCGTAAAAGATAAATAACCTTGAAAAAATTAAACCTAATGAATATTCATAATTTCAATTTGGATATGATAAATAAACGACAAGCCTAATAAAAAGAGAATTAACCACGAAGCGCTGCGCTACACAGAGGTCACGAAGGGTTAATCGTAAAAGATAAATAACCTTGAAAAAATTAAACCTAATGAATATTCATAATTTCAATTTGGATATGATAAATAAACGACAAACCAAAAAAAGAATTAACTACGAAGCACTGCGCTACACAGAGGTCACGAAGGGTTATTAGTAAAACGCAAGTTACTTTTTAAAGAGGTTACTTTTTAAAGAGGTTACCTTTTAAATAAGTTACTTTTTAAATATGATTAAACGTTATTTTCAGATACCTTGCTTTCAATGGCTAAAAAGTAAAAGGTCAAAGGTCAAAGGTCAAAGCAAAAACCAAGATTCCCCGTCATCCTCCTAAAACTATTTAACTCTCATCAAGCTATGCAAACTGTTTTCCAATTCTATTTTAATCGCTTGAGAGCGTTGCATATTATTCACATCATTAATTATTTCAGGCTGATACCCCTGCTTTTCCATCCATTGCATTGGCTTATCAAAACTATCCTCACTGACCACAAAAGTATCGTTAAATAAATTACTCTTTTGTCCTGTTTTTTGCTGAATACTAACGATCCAAACTCGATCTTGAAACTGCTGTGTCTGAGAACAAAGCAGAGTAAATTTTTGCCAGTTTATCGATAACAACGCAGCCATTTTATTGAATAGATTCATTAATATTATTTACCTGTTAGGAATGCACATTAGATAACTGATGATCCGATGCAGTACCGGCGAGATCCGCTAAAAAAAACTTATTAAGGTCACGTAAAATCTCGCTATTGCATTATTACTTTAATATTAAAGATTTTAACATTAAAAATAGATCCCAAGAAGCACAGCGAGATATACAGAGGTAATAGAGTGTATCCGCAAGTAACACTTGGGATTGTCGAAATGCGTCATAACAAGCTATCTCAGAGCCTTTAAAACAGTATGGACAAAGGTAGTTTGAATGTGAATTCAGGGTAAAATTAGTGGTTGTTCTGAACCATCATTTCCGAGCTAAACGAGTATTAATTACTTCTTATTACCATAATGCTTAAGTTGACGTAATAGATGTATCAGAAGTAAAACCAAAAGAAGAGAAAAAACTATTTAAAAAATCACTTTATTTATTAAGGCTAGTATTTTGTCGATATATTTTACATGTTTTTTATTTAAGCTATTTTTGGGGATTTTATAACACTTTCAAAATCTCTTTTTTTTAACAATTGCTTGATATAAATATGCTTTATTTAGTTGGAATATTTTATGCTTATTATTTAATCGAAATAGCAATTAAGCTTTTTTATTAATAGAAATCAACATAAGGATATAAAATGAAATCTATAATTTATGCAATAAGCGGAGCAATGATTTTATCGGCAAGCTCAGCTCATGCCACATTTATTGGTGCAGCTAATGGCAATCTATATGATTATAATATTTCCACTAACAGCTCTACTTTAATTGGTAATACAGGGATTATGTTTGATATCGCACTAAGTACTTCAAACATATTATATGGTGTAACAAGTGGTAGCCAACTTTATTCTATCGACCAAACTACAGCCGCTAGGACTTTAATCGGAAATACTGGTGCAAGTGTAAATGGTTTAACATTCGCCAGTAATGGAATATTGTATGGCAGTGGTGGTAATGGTTTATATTCAATCGATACAACTACCGGTAATGCCTCTTTAATAGGCACAGGATCATATAATTCATCTGGTGATATTTCTTTTGATGATTTAGGCAACCTTTACCTATCATCTACAACTGGTGGAAACGGCGACAGTCTTTGGTCATTGAATACGGCAGATGGTAGTGGGACATTGATTGGTTCAACTGGTTACTCTTCAGTTTATGGTTTGAATTACTTTAATAATACTTTGTATGGTTTTACTTACTCCGGTGCAACGCTTTCTCTGGATACAACCACTGGGACAGGTACCTTTGTGTCTCAAAACAATATTAACACTAATGGCGCAGATGGTGGTGGTGCAGTGGTTAATGTACCTGAACCAGCATCAATACTTTTATTTGGATTAAGTTTAGTTGGTTTGAGCTTTTATCGTAAAAAACCAAAAGTTTAATATTTATTTGAATAAAACATCACATAATTAAAGTTATTTTTAACTGTGTGGTGTCCGCCTACTGCATTTCTTTATCCCCTGAAAAAAGTTTACGAATGTTCATCTCCTATCGATAAGAACTAATCACGGGGAAAACAAGAAAAACAGCAGCCAAGTGTTTAAAATCCCCAAATAATACACATTTGAACATAAACCGTGAATTATGCCCACGCTAACGATTAACTATCGCAAATTATATTTTTATTAAGGAATTTTTAAGAAAGGTTAATGAGCTTGTCGTCGTAACTGGTTTTTACTAGCTATCCAGCATTTACCTGCGTGCTCTGCAAATGAAGCTATCTCCTCTAAAGAGCCGACAGCACCTTGATAGCCTTTACCAAATCGACTGGCTAACGTTAACCAAGTGGCTTCATCAAGCCCAATCTTGCTGAGTAATTTAGAATGAAGGCCAGCGCACCTAACTTATCTTCTCGTAAGATACGTCCGCTCCAATAAACTAACTCTAGGTAATCTAATAATGAAAAAGCAATGCCTTGAGCACTATCACTTTTATCACATTCATATGCAACATCACCAGTGAAACCAAATAAAGGCTTTTTATTATAAAGTATGTTGATGGATTATCTTGTGGCTGAGCTATACCAAGTTTTTTGCAGGGGATCTTCTCGATGTGGAATACGGTAGATAAATGACAATCCTAAAAGAAAATTAACCACGAAGCGCTCCGCTACAGAGAGGGCACGAAGAATTATGTGTAGAGATGTTCTTTTAAATATACTAAAAATCATTGCTTGTCTAAAAACATGGTTTTTAGTGCAATGAAAGATTATAAAAAAGAAGGTAAAACGTTATTTTTAGAGCAATCCTACAACTTCAACGCCGCGTTAAGCGGACAAAAATCATGAGTTATAATGTGTAGCGAATAGAAACGTAACCCACTGTTTTAGTTCCGTTTAACACCCTTACCATGCATTTATTACTTTTACTTTTTTGAATAGATTTCTTTTGTCCAGTTTTGAACATGTGGGATAATATTATTTATAAATGATAATTCTTTAGATTCCGAAAATGAAGCTAATACAGTTGATAATGCATATTCATATTGATTTGAAATATCCATTATTATTTCTACTGTCCACTCACCACTTTTTGGAATTTTTTTATTTTTAAACCACTCAGTTTCGTGTTTCCACCAATTTGCGGCAGCATTAATTATCCAAATAGAAGATACCCCTGACGAATGTGTTGTACCTAGAGCATAAGCTTCTTTCTTATCTGGGCTGATTCCAATAAGCGACTCACTCAAATGTTGCTGGATAGCAACGAATCCAATTCCAATAAAATACTCTCCTCGGTCAAATAAACCATCGGATTCAGGATCAATAGATTTAGAAATACAATCGCTAATTTCGGATAATTTGAGATCTATAATTTGCAAAAACTCACATAACGGACCAAGAGCAAGATCATAAACTTTATTCTGAGAACCTATCAACAAGTGAAATACTCCGCTTTAGTGTATAACATCGTAATTAAGCAGAACTATACCGTATTTCCGGTGGATAAACAGAACGCGCTTATTTATTTAAGTTTGATATCAGAGTAACAAGCTGAACAAACTAATCAACAAGTTAAAAATAAAACTGAAATCTTGGTCATGTAGATAGACAGAATAATCCCATATTTATGGCGGAAATGCAGAACCACATGGATTATGTGAAAAATAGATTATAGTTTTGCCATGCAGAATAAAATAAGTAGTTAACATTGCCCATCATGGACGAATAACCCCACCGTTAAGTTTTCCCAAATAATTAATCGCTTTTAGTAAAGCCAAACAGAATGTTTGGGTTAGGCTCGTTTGGCACATGGATGTGCCGTAAGAGCCGGTGCGTTATAAAAGCCATTTATTATTTGGGTTTGAAAACGATTCAGCGTCAGTTCTTTTGACTTTTCTGGGTGCTGGTTTCTTTTCTGATAAAAGAAAGACGTGTCGCCGACAGGGCGAAACCACTGAAAATAAATATCAAGCTTGCTCGATGAGCACAGACGAACCTAACTCAAAGCCAACCCATCCTAAGCATTAGCTTCAATAAAAAGCATAAAAACATTGCCCAATGTGAACGGACAATCTCACCGTTGAGTTTTCCAAAATCATCAATGGCTTTTAGTAAAGCCAAACAGAATGTTTGGGTTAGGCTCGTTTGGCACATGGATGTGCCGTAAGAGCAGACGGGTTAATAAAACAAAATCGAGACATTTATTTTTAAATGCGTGTGACATAGTGACTAAAATCGTAAAGCTTTAAATTTGAGGCTATTTCCTTAATATTTACTGACACGTATCAATTAAGTATCAATAAAAACAAGGTGAAACAATTTATAACTGCTATATTCGATGATACATAATATAACCTTTGAAATTGCTAACGAACAATGACTCAATATTCAATTGCGGAAAACTTTAATCAATTTTTCAAAATACGATTTGCTGATACAAAAGAACTCAGACAAGAAGCATTCAAAATCAGATACGGTGTCTATAGTTCTGAATTAGGCTGGGAACCCGAAAATGAGCAAGAAATGGAATCGGATGAATGCGACGACTACGCATATCATTGCTTATTAGAACATAGACGCACAGGCGTCTTTGCAGGGTGTATCCGCTTAATAATCCCTCCAACCGATGTTCCTAACAAACAATTACCTTTTGAGGCGAATTGTCTACACAGCGCAAGAAAAGAAGTGTTTGATACCAGTACTTTACCCCGCGGTAGTTTTGGTGAAATATCACGCTTAGCTGTGCTTGCTTCGTTTAGACGTCGTGAAAAAGAAAAAAATGTACCTTATGTACTTAATAACATCAATCCAGAAACCATCTATTCAGAAGAAGAACGTCGCAACTTTCCTAATATCGCGATGGGGTTGTACTTAGGCGGCATTGCATTAGCAAGTTTATGTCAACACCAGGGCATGGTGGTGATGATGGAGCCAAGGCTGAATAGACGCTTGAAGCGTTTTGGACTACCTTTCCAACAAATTGGTGATGAAACCGATTATCATGGCCAACGCGCCATGTTTTATTTAGCGGCAAATGATTTTCATAAAGATCTCACTGAACAACTTGAAGCTTTATATGCCATTATTTATAAAGAAATGGCCGAGCAAATAGCACTAAAACAATATAATAACGAACCCTTTCAAATTCCAAGTACCGATGTAACTGATAGATAGAGAGCCCTATAATGAGCGATGCTTTTAGCTATGACCTTGCCTTTTCTCGAAATCTTGGCTGGTTTACTGAAGATGAACAAGCAATTCTAAAAACCAAAAGAATAGCTATAGCTGGAATGGGTGGAGTGGGTGGTTCACATTTACTCACCTTAGTTCGCGTAGGTATTTCAAAATTTAACCTGTCTGATTTTGATGAATTTGCTTGTGAAAACACCAATCGACAAGCCGGTGCAAATACTAACACTTACGATAGAAAAAAATTAGATGTTATGGTCGAAATGGCCAAATCTATTAACCCTAACGTTGAGATTAACGTATTTCCTGAAGGCATTAATCACGACAATACTGATGCATTTTTAGAAGGTGTTGATTGCTACGTTGACTCATTAGACTTTTTTGCCATCGAAGCCAGAAAACATGTTTTTAAGCTATGTGCTGAAAAAGGTATTCCCGCTACGACTGCCGCCCCGATAGGTATGGGTACCGCCTATTTAAACTTTCTTCCCGGAAAAATGACTTTTGAAGAGTATTTTCGTTTAGAAGGTTACACTGAAAATGAACAATACTTACGCTTTTTCCTCGGTTTAACACCCGCAGCATTACAACAAGCTTATTTAGTCGACCCAACGCGATTAGATCTTGGTAACAAAAAAGGCCCTTCTACCATGATGGGTTGCCAATTAGCATCAGGTGTTGCCGGCACTCAAGTTGTTAAAATATTACTTAATCGCGGCAAAGTACTTAATGTACCTTGGGGATTACATTTTGACGCCTATACCAATCGTTTCAAAAAAACGTGGCGTCCCGGTGGAAACAATAACATTATTCAACGTATCGCATTTGCTATTGGCAAAAAGAAATTACTTAGCAAGCTGCCAACAACTCCACAGCAAGAACCAGTAGAACTAACGCCTATAGAAAAAATTCTCGATTATGCACGTTGGGCGCCAAGTGGCGATAATATGCAAACATGGCAGTTTGAAATTATCGACGACACATCCTTTGTTATTCATGGCACCGATACCAGAGAACATTGTGTTTACGACCTAGACGGCCACTCAAGCCATTTAGCACATGGAATATTACTTGAAACTATTGCTATTGCAGCTACCCAATTTGGTTTCACCCTTCAAACGACTAACGACTTTAGTGATGACAAACACATTAAAATGACAGTTAATCTGACAGCAGATGACATTGTGAATGACAGTGAGAATGACAAAGTGAGTAGCAGTGACTTATTTCCATTTATAAAAATTAGAGCTGTTCAACGTAGGGCGATGGGCACAAGAGCGCTAACCAGTAGCGAAAAAACAGAATTAGAAAGTGCCTTGCCAGCAGGATATAGCCTAACGTGGTTTGAATCCTTTGATGACCGCTTGAAATTAGCAAAACTTAATTTTTGCAATGCCAAAACGCGCTTAACCATGAAAGAGGCCTTTTATACCCACAGAGACATTATTGATTGGCATAAACAGTTTAGTGAAACTAAAATCCCAGAAAAAGCACTTGGTGTAGACTGGGCAACAGCTAGACTAATGCAATGGTTATTTAAAAGCTGGGATCGCATTGAGTTTATGAATAAATATTTTGCCGGAACGCTTTTACCTCGCATCCAATTAGATTTTATTCCTAGTTTAAAAAGTTGTGCTCACTTTGCCATACAAACCGAAAACCAAACTAAATCCGTTGAAGACTATGTTGCAGCAGGACGAGCGCTACAACGTTTTTGGTTAACAACAGCAAAACTCGGTCTTGGCTTTCAACCCGAACAAACACCTGTAATTTTTTCTAAATATTTAAGACAAGATATTAAATTTACAGAAAATGAAGCGGTCGTGCTTAATGCAGAAAAAGGCCGAGCTATGTTTGAAGCTTTAGTACCTAATACTGAGAACACCTTATTTTTAGGTCGATTAGGAAGAGGTCAATTACCTACGTCTCGTTCAATAAGAAAACCTTTAAAAGATTTAATGCTAAAACCATAGGTCTTTTCTTCGGTATTACTCCCGAACGACAATACTTTTATTAGCACAACTAGTCTGACACAGGGGCCTGCATTCATGGATGTTTGAAGTAGGCTCATTTGGCACAAGGATGTGTCGTAAGATCTGCCGCGATATCAAAGCGAATAAACATCAAACGGGCAGAATGAGCCAAAAAATCAGACTAAAGCCCCCCCTAAAACATCAATGCTCAAATGCAATGATAAAATGCCGGCGTTCAATATCGATTATTTTTTGCTTTTATTTAAAAACTCTGCTTGACTCTGTACCTAGGTACAGAGTGTAGGATAGGAGCTATCGATGAATGAGAATAAACCAATTACTATTGGCGTGCTGGCTAAAGCTGCAAATGTTGGCGTAGAAACAATTCGTTTTTATCAACGTAAAGCCATTATTGAGCAACCACCAAAAATCAATGGATTTCGTCATTATTCTAATGAGGATATTCGCTCGATTCGTTTGGTGAAAAAGCTTCAAGGTGTTGGCTTCTCCTTAGATGAAATTAAGGAGTTTCTCATTTTCGATCATTGTTGTAGTAAATCACGATCAGTCGTTAAGCATAAATCGTTAACAAAAATTGAAGAAATTAAAACACAGATTTCTGAATTACAGGCAACGGTTAAAGCATTAGAAGTATTTTCAAATGCTTGTGGTTCAAGCAAGAGCGCAGAGACTGGTTGTCATTTACTAGATTGTTTTGAAAATCATTGGCAGTGCTGTAGTACTGACAACGATCCTAACCTAACTGGAGAGTAAGCATGAGTGAAGTATGTAAATGTTGTGAAGACAAAAAAAACCCGAGCTGTTGTTGTAATACAGATAGCTGTAAGTGTGCAGAAAGTTGTGCTTGTGGTGACTGCTGCACTAATTCAGATTGCTGCTAAACCCTTTAGCACCTGAATAAGAACTGCCTATCTATTATAGTTCGCTCTTTACTGAGCCTGAGATAGGCAGCTTTTTAACAAACAAGCTCAAAGCTTGATGAGTACAATTTTTCTTTTCATTGCAGCTCAGTTCATTTCAACTTTTATTTTTAGCATTCTCTTTTTAAGCTCTTTTTGAAGAATAGTGATGTTATATGGCGTCATTGATTTCCATTTTTGACACTCATTTTTCGTTCTGCCACATCCCGAACACCACCCTTTACTACCTGAAAAATCACACTGTTCAATACAAGGGCTTTTTCTTTTCTTCATTTCTGATATCTCGTTTTATAGCGCTTTTACACTCAAAAAAACGCTTTATTCAATTTTAAGCAACACTTGATTGATGCTTTCTTCTAATAGACGAAGACGATTAAACTCTTCAAATAAACGTTGTTCTAGATTTTTAAAATTAAGGGGCAATGTGCGTTGGCAAATACCATAGCTACTTTCGAGCTTTTTATACCCATTCCAACTTTTTATACGCTTCTCTTCCAGAGCCATAAATTGATCAATGAATTCAACCTGAGAAGGACAATCTTCTTCCACATGCATGCAGATAGGAAAGGACTTTTGCTTAATCTGCGGCCCTTCTATAAAGGTTTCAAAGTGAATACCACCTTGGTTTTGGTTAAACCAATTATGTTTGGAGAGTTGCATGTAATTGCCACGATTATAAATTTCCCAGCCATCATCAAACCAACTCGCTTTCTGGAGCATTTTTTCGAGATTACGGAATACACTTTTTACATCTTTCATTAAATTTATTCTCATCCATTGCGACGTAAACTTGCACAAGTTCTACTTTGCTAATAAGAGTACCAGAAATTTAGCAAGTAAATAAGCAAGCTGAAAAAGAGGTCGTGTATTGTCATTATCATCGAACACTCTTAATTAATGAGCAATATTAAATACCAAAACTGACAGGTTAAGGTACTCAAATGCGATAATAAAACCCCACCGTTGGGCTTTCTAAAATCATCAAATTGACTGGAAGAGCACAGACGAACTCACTCTAAGCAGTAACTCTAGCTTCAATAAAAAGTATAAAAACATTGCCTAATGTGGACGAACAACCCCACCGTTGAGTTTTCCCAAATCATCAATGGCTTTTAGCAAAGCCAAACAGGATGTTTGGGTTAGGCTCGTTTGGCACATGGATGTGCCGTAAGAGCCGATGCGTTATAAAAGCCATTTATTATTTGGATCAGAAAACGATCCGGTGTCAGTTTCTTTGCCTTTTCTAGGCACTGGTTTCTTTTCCGGTAAAAAAGACGTGTCGCCGACAGGGCGAAAGCACTATAAATAAGTACTAACCAGACTAGACGAGCGCAGACGAGTGTTAAAGCAATAAACTAAAGTCTATACTCAAGCTACAACAACGGGCTAAATAAGTAGATAATGCTTTCTAATAAACGTTTGAAAAAAGATCGTTGCCGCCATTTCACCAAACTCACTTGCCTAGACGCTAACGTATAATGCATCTGTGCTGTTAACAACTCACCTGCAAACTTCGCATTATCAATCAACATCGTCATCTCAAAATTCAACCAGAAACTACGGCGATCTAAATTTACCGTACCAATTAAAGCAATTTTTTCATCAATCACAATACTCTTAGTATGCAATAAACCACCATAAAACTGATGAATCTCCACACCTGCACTTAGCAAGTCTTCAAAAAAAGCACGAGAGGCGTATTTCACCATCAGCGAATCATTTTTTGCCGGCAATATAATCTTCACATCGACACCACGCATTGCGGCTACCTGCAAAGCGGTTAATAAACTTTCATCGGGCACAAAATAAGGCGTGGTTAACACTAAACTGTATTTGGCTTCATAAATCGCCGTCAGTAATACTTGATGAATCCCTACTTTGCCAAACTCAGGTCCCGAGGGGATCAATTGAGAGTTTTCATCTCCTTCAATGCAAAATAGATCATTATTCGCAGGTGGTAGGTTAAGCACATGCTCTGTTTCTAAACACCAATCCCATACAAATAAGCCCTGCATATGTTGTACGATCGGGCCTTCACAACGCACCATCACATCGACCCACTCGCCAATGCCTTTATGTACATTAAAAAAAGCAGGGTCAACTAAATTCATACTGCCGGTATAGGCAATATGGTCATCGATACACACTAATTTTCGATGTAACCTTAGATCTTGTCTTTGAAATAATAAGCGCAACGCACCCACTGGCAGACCTTCAACCACTTCTACACCGGCTTTACGTAATTGAGCAGGTATTGCAGAGTTAAAAAAATCATGACTGCCTACTGAATCTAAGAGTAATTGGCATCTCACTCCTCTAGCAGCGGCGGCTTTTAATTCATTTAACAGTTGATTAATAAGCCCGCCTTCGTTGCAGATATAAAACATTAAATAACAATGTTTTTGTGAGGCTTTTATTTCTTTGATCAGTTCCAACAATATCTGATCCGTATCGGTGAGCAATGTGTGTTTATTGCCTTTAACCATCGGCATATTGGTATAGGACTCGACAAAGGCTTGCATTGAATGCGCATTGGCACTGATCTTATCTTTACTTTGCTTATGGGTGGTGGCTTGCTGTTGTATCCAGTTTAAAAACTCTCCTGCTAATAGCTTACGCTGCTTACTGCGCTTTGCACCTAGGGTTAACTCTCCAAAAATAAAATACCCCACCATTCCCACTAAAGGCAGTGCAAAAATAAGCAATAACCACGCTAATGACACACCAATTTGATTACGCGTTAATACCACTCGAAATGAGACAATAGTTAGCAGGCCAAAATAGAGTGTTGCGGAAAGTACAATATATATTTCACTCTCTAGCCACGTCATATGCGGTATAAAACGATCCATAAATTTCCCATTAAAATGATTACAACCTATCTATAGTATTTACTGGTTAACAATATAGAAAGATCAAAAACAGTACAGCTTTATTCAATAAGCAATTGATGCCCAGTGATATACTCGTCAGCGCTTCATCTTTATACCTAGAATATTTTCACCTTGAGACAGGCTAATTTTTACATCTTGAGTGAAGAAGGATATGAATACGCTCAGAACATTAGCAATACTGCGAATAAAGCGAGCAGAGACAAGGAAAGTGAATAATAACAAATATTTTTCGACTCGATTATTTATTTTAAATAGCTTTCTTATAAATAATTTTCTTATAAGTAACTTTCTATAAGTAAACAATCGAGTCGATAAATTAAGAAGCAGAATAAAGACAATAATGGTGACCAAAACTAGTACTTAGTCGTTATTCTCTTCAATGTTGAATCTAGAATGCCTTTAATGGCGCTTATAACACCTCAAATAAAAAGTGGCTTCAGTCGCACTCATCGCTTCCTTTGGCTGATGGTTTTTCTCATTACCGAGTGTTTTATCACAAACAGCATTATCTTGAGACTGACTATCGATACAATCACCAACCACGTCAATACCTAATGAGTGAGCTAAAACAAACAGGGATTTTAACATTGCTTCACCTGCTAAATAACCAGGCACACCTTGAATGAAGTGTTTAGAAATTTTAAATTTTTCAATATTTAATTTATCGATCGAATATAAAACAGACCGCTCTGCACCAAAACCATCTACGGTTAATGAAATACCTAAACGACTTAAATTCAGTAAATTTTCTTGTAGCGTCGGTAAGGTACTACTAAATAAACTTTCATCAATTTCAAATTCAAACCATCTTGCCTCACAGCCCGTATCTAATAACACCTGTTGAATTGAGCCAATTAAAGTGACCTGTGACAGTTCTAACTTTGATATATTAATCGCAATACGACCAAAATTAATGCCTGACTGATGCCACTTTGCAGCTTGTTTTGCTGATTTAGTAAAAGTTCTCAAACCGAGCTCGATTAATAGGCCAGATTGCTCTGCTAACATTGTAAAACAGCTTGGAGATAACACCCCTTGCTTTGGGTGATTCCAGCGTAATAGAGATTCTACAGCCACTATTTGGCGTTTATTAAGGTCATACTGAGGTAAATAACAAATTTCGAATTGGTCTTCTTCAAAGCCTTTTTTCAACTCATTTTCTAATTCAAGCTGATGTGTAGAATGCACGGTTAACTCATTCGTATAGAAGTGATAAGTGCTACTTTGGTCTTTTTTACAACGTAACATGGCACTTTCTGCGTTAGAAAGGATCGAGTTTAGATCCATACCATCATCGGGAGAAATACTGATCCCAATAGATGAGGATAAATTAACCGGCATATCATCGATAATAAGATTTTCTGACAGTTGTTGATTATTTTTTTGTGCAATTAATGCCGCAACTTGCTCGTTGTCTAACTCTTCAATAACTAATACAAACTGGTCATCACTAATACGAGCAATGATATCTCGGTTAGAGACACACTGCTGTAAACGTTTAGCCACGGTTTTAAGCACCCAATCACCTTTGTTATGACCATAACGTTCATTAATCAGTCTAAAGTCTTTAATTTCAACAAACAAAACGGCAATAGAAGTTGATTTATGAGCAGAACGAGCAATCGCTGCCTCTAAGTGGTTAAACAAAGCAATTCGATTATGTAATCCGGTCAAAGAGTCATGTCGAGATAAATACTTTATTTTTTCTTCGTTATGTTTAGTTTTTGTAAGGTCAGTAAAAGAATAAACACGATTTTCTGCTTTTATCCCTTGTTGCTTAATTTGATACACTTCTAACCAAAAATAACTTAAGTCACCATTTTTGGTATGAAAAACAGCATTACCTTGCCATTTACCTTCTTTTTTCAATCCACGTTCAATATCAACAAACAAACGACGGTAATCTCTACCGTAGGCAAAACTACTGATTTTTTTATCCAATAACTCATGTTTGGAATAGCCAGATATTTTTACGCAGGCATCATTCACACTGTCAACAACACCAGTTCCATCTGTCACTAATATACAATCACGACTATTTTCAAAGACTAACATAGCGAGTTCAAGCTGTTTTTTTATTAAACTTTTTTCAGTGATATCTCGACCAATAGCAACTAAACCTTGTACCTTGCCATGTTTATCTTTAAGCGGTACTTTCTGCATATAGATGTAATGTTGCTCACCATTGTTATAGGTCAAATATTCGTTATTATTGTATGTTTCATCATTAGCAATTACTTGTGCATCTTGAGCTTGGCACATTCTTGCTTGATTTAATTCAAATAATTGGTCATCTTTTTTGCCCACAATATCAGCTTCAGAACAACCCACAAATATTTCAAATTGCTTATTACAACCAATAAAGCGGCTCTCTAAATCTTTAAAGAAAATAAGATCTGAAGATAGATCGGCTGTAGCCCGCAACATCACACGTTCTTTTTCGATTTCGTATTTAGCAGCATTCATGTCAGACACATCAAATAGCATACCTATTTGCAGCTCACTACCATCAGCGACTTCTTCGCGAATTAAAAATTCACGTTTAATACCAGTTACATCACGGATTTCACATTCAAGTAGATCGACTTGATGATCATTAAACATACTTAATTTAGATGGGCGAACCTTTTTCGCGAGACCGTTCGGTAAAACGCTTTCTAAGGTTTGATTGATCAAGTTTTCAGGCAACAAACCAAACACTTGAGAGAAGTAGGTATTGCAGGCAATAATCTTACCCTGCATATTTTTGTAATAGATTGGGATACTAATACAGTCTAATGCGGCTTCCACCTCTGCTGAGACTAATAGAGCCTTACTGGAATCGTCTTCCATATTTACTTCAGTAGACACTTCACTTTCAAGGCTAGTGTTAGCGGGACAAGTATTACCAAGGTAACTGTTATCAAGGTAACTGTTATCAAGGTAAGTACAATCTAAGTGAGTAAATTTTTCAGCAATACGGGCTTTCACTGCAGCGTTTATAGGTAGCTCAGAAATTAAATATTGGTAGTGATCTGCTGCAATGACCTGTTCCAAGTTATCAGTCGACAACAAATGAATAAGATCAAATTGCACTAAAGAAGAATTTAATGAAAGTAAGGTTTTAGCTAACTTTATATTAGCCCCTATATATAACACCTTATTTACCGTAATAGACAAGACTCACTCCTTTACTCTCATATTTATATTTTCATTTAAAATTAGCCGCAGACTAAATGTAAATGAAAATATAAAAAAGGGGATATCAGATCCCCTTTTATTTAACTATATTTATTTACTTTACTACGTTTATTAACCTAATTGCTTACGCACATTTCTAAACATACGCATCCAAGGGCTATCCTCTTTCCATTCATCAGGATGCCATGAATTAGCAACTGTTCTAAATACACGCTCAGGATGCGGCATCATGATAGTTACTCGACCATCTTTTGAGGTTAAACCTGTAATACCATTTGGCGAACCATTTGGATTAGCAGGGTAAGCTTCAGTATTGTTGCCGTAGTTATCGATAAAACGCAACGCCACAGAACCGCTTGCTTCAATCGCTGCAAGGTGAGCACTATCAGCAACTTCTACACGACCTTCGCCATGTGAAACAGCAATAGGCATATGTGAGCCAGCCATGTCATTTAAGAACAATGAATTAGACTTTTGCACTTCAACTAAACTAAAACGCGCTTCAAAACGTTCAGAGTTATTGCGAACAAAACGTGGCCATAAGTCTGAACCTGGAATTAATTCATTCAGGTTTGATAGCATTTGACAGCCATTACACACACCTAATGCAAATGAATTCTCACGCTCAAAGAAAGTTTGGAATTGGTTACGCGCTTGTTCATTAAACAAGATTGACTTAGCCCAACCTTCACCAGCGCCTAATACGTCACCGTAAGAGAAACCACCACAAGCGACTAAACCAGCAAAGTCTTTCAATTGCACATCACCTGATAAGACATCACTCATGTGAACATCAATTGCAGAGAAACCAGCACGATTAAAGGCTGCGGCCATCTCTTGTTGAGAGTTTACACCTTGTTCACGCAGAATAGCCATGCGCGGTTGAACACCTTTAGCAATATAAGGCGCAGCAACATCTTCATTAAGATCAAAAGTTAACTTAGTTGATAGGCCTGGATCTTTATCATCTAATTTAAGATCAAACTCTTGCTGTGCACATTCAGAATTATCACGTAACGATTGCATTTTAAGCGTTGTTTCAGCCCAAATACCACGGAACTCACTACGTTTTGCAGTTAATACTTCTTCACCATCACGAATAAATTCGATTTGGTCAGTTTCATTTAATGAACCAATCACTAATGAACTTGACGATAAACCGTGTCCAGCAAGTGTATTTAATACTGCTTCTTTGTCTTCACGTTTAACTTGGATAACCGCGCCTAACTCTTCAGAGTAAAGGGCAGCAAAGTCATCACTTCCCACTTGGTCAAGTTTAACAGTCACACCACAATGTCCAGCAAAGGCCATTTCAGTAATAGTAGAGAATAAACCGCCATCACTTCTATCGTGATAAGCCAGTAATTTTTGATCAGCAACTAAAGTTTGCACCGCATTAAAGAAGCCTCTTAATAATTCAGGGCTATCTAAATCAGGTGTAGTTTCACCTAATTGCTTATAAACTTGCGCAAGTGATGAACCACCTAAACGGTTTTTACCATTACCTAAGTCAATCAGAATTAAATCAGTTTCACCTTGGTCTGTACGCAACTGCGGTGTCACCGTATTACGGATATCACGCACAGCGCCAAATGCGGTAATAATTAAAGATAGCGGAGAAATAACTTCTTTATCACTGCCATCTTCTTGCTGCCAACGTGTTTTCATTGACATTGAATCTTTACCAACAGGGATAGTCAGTTCTAATTCAGGACATAACTCCTCACCTACGGCTTTAACTGCTTCATACAAACCAGCATCTTCGCCAGGATGACCCGTTGCTGACATCCAGTTAGCAGATAGTTTAATACGTTTGAAATCACCAATATCAGAACATGCGATATTAGTAATTGATTCAGCCACAGCCAAACGAGCAGAAGCACCAAAGTTAAGCAATGCAACAGGCGTACGTTCACCCAATGCCATCGACTCACCGAAGTACGTATCGTAACTTGCTGCTGTTACCGCACAATCGGCAACAGGCACTTGCCAAGGGCCAACCATTTGGTCACGTGCAACAAGACCGGTTACTGTTCTGTCACCAATCGTAATAAGGAAGGTTTTTTCAGCAATAGACGGTAAACGTAATAAACGCTCAGCTGCCCCTCTAACGGTTGCACCAGAAAGATCTAACTTCTTACCTGTTGCTGTTTGCGTTTTAACATCGCGATGCATTTTAGGTGCTTTACCTAATAATACTTCTAACGGCATATCGATCGGTTTGTTATCAAATTCAGGATCGTTAAGTGTTAAATGCATCTCTTCTGTTGCTTCACCGATCACTGCATATAGTGCACGTTCACGCTTACAGATAGCTTCAAAAGTGGCTAAGTTTTCAGGCTTAACGGCCATTACATAACGTTCTTGAGATTCATTACACCAGATTTCATGCGGTGCCATGCTTTTCTCATCATTTGGAATAGCACGCAAATCGAAAATACCACCGCGACCGCCATCATTCACAAGCTCAGGCATTGCATTTGATAAACCGCCCGCACCTACATCGTGAATAAATTGGATTGGGTTATCTTCACCCATCTGCCAACAACGGTCGATCACTTCTTGACAACGACGTTCCATTTCTGGGTTTTCACGCTGTACAGAAGCAAAGTCTAGATCTTCAGATGAAGCACCAGAGTCCATTGATGATGCAGCACCACCGCCTAGACCGATGTTCATTGCAGGGCCGCCTAATACGATTAACTTAGCGCCTACTGGAATTTCTTTTTTCTGAACATGTTCACGGCGAATATTACCTAACCCACCAGCTAACATGATTGGTTTGTGGTAACCACGGATTTCATTGCCGTTATGGCTTTCTACTTGCTCTTCATAAGTACGGAAGTAACCAAGAATATTAGGGCGACCAAATTCATTATTAAAGGCTGCGCCACCTAATGGAGCTTCTAGCATAATATCTAACGCAGAAACGATGCGGCTTGGTTTACCAAAGTCCGTTTCCCATGGTTGTTCAAAGCTTGGAATACGTAAATTAGAAACAGAGAAACCGACTAAACCAGCTTTAGGCTTAGAACCAATACCGGTTGCGCCTTCATCACGAATTTCACCACCAGAACCCGTTGCAGCACCAGGGAAAGGCGAAATAGCCGTTGGGTGGTTATGGGTTTCTACTTTCATCAAGATATCAATATCTTCATGGTGGTAACCAAATTCTCTGTCATCAACGCTTGGGAAGAAACGCCCTGCTTGATAACCTTCCATCACTGCCGCGTTATCTTTGTATGCTGATAATACATATTCAGGATGTAGTTCATGTGTATTTCGAATCATTTTAAACAATGATTTAGGCTGTTTTTGGCCATCAATTGTCCAATCCGCATTGAATATCTTATGACGACAATGCTCTGAGTTTGCCTGTGCAAACATCATTAATTCGATATCGTTAGGGTTACGACCTAACTTAATAAAGTTTTCAACTAAGTAATCTATTTCATCATCTGCTAGTGCTAAACCTAAACTCACATTGGCAGCTTCTAATGCGCTTCGGCCTTGGCCTATCACATCAACGCTTGTCATTTCACCCGCTTTACCGTGAACAAATAATGTCGCCGCATCATCCAATGACGTCAAAACTACTTCCATCATTCGATCATGTAACAATTCTGTTAATGCTTTGATTTGTTCTGGATTCAGTTCAGCACTGGTTTCAACATAATAAGCGATACCTCGCTCTAGGCGCTTCACTTTGGTTAAACCACAGTTTTTAGCAATGTCCGTTGCTTTTGAGGACCAAGGCGAAATGGTGCCAGGGCGTGGTGTCACAAAGAGTAGTATCCCTACAGGATCATGCTCTGCTATTTTCGGTCCGTAAGTTAATAGCTTTTTTAATACAGCTAACTCTTGGTCATTTAAAGAATCAGATAAATCTGCGGCATGCATAAATTCAGCATATAGGCCTGTCACAGGTAAATCTAACGCTTCACAGTTTTTCAACAACTGATTAACACGAAATGTCGATAAGGCAGGTGCCCCTCGCAAAATTTCCATAGGTTATTACTCTCGTTGGATAAATAAATGAACTTGGGTTTAGCTCTATATTATAAAAGAAAAGCATTTTTTATTAAATAGAAACACTCTATAGTCTGTGATAAATAAACCTGTTAATTGGTAAATAAATGGATATTTAAATCCTTTATTGGATAATGTGACCACTCGACTAACTGGATTGATACAACTGTCTATGAATAAACCTGTCTCTTTTACTCTTATTTCTTCTCGCTTAAAGATTTTTTTATCCATTATTTTGGTGTCTTTTATCAGCGCCTGTAATCCGTTTGTACACACTACAGACCTACAAGAAATGCAAAAACGCCGCACATTAATAATGGGCACCACCAACAGTTCATTAACCTATAACTATGATGGTGAGAATTACAGCGGTCTAGATTATGAACTTGGAAAGAAGTTTGCTAATTATTTAAAAGTAAAATTAGTAGTCAAAGAGTTCGAAAACTTAGACGATTTATTTTCTGCACTAGATAATAACGACATTGATTTTGCCGGGGCGGGATTAACGCTAACGCCTAATCGAGCAGAAAAATACCGTAGTTCCCCGCCATACTATTACCTCACTCAAAAACTTGTTTACCACAAAGGTACCTATCGCCCGCGAGAAATGGCAGACATTAATGGCCCCGTGAGTGTGTTAAAAGGCAGTAGCCACGAAGAAAACATTAGTAAATCACAACAAGAATACCCAGACCTAGTGATCGATGTATTAGAGAACGAAGATCAAGAGTCCTTATTACGAAAAATAGCAGAAAAAGAGATCAAATTTGCGATCGTAGACAGTACCACTTTGGCACAAAAACAACGCTACTATCCCGCACTAGCAGAAGCATTTACTATCAATGAAAAGCAGCCTGTAGCTTGGTTAATTCGAAAAGCTCCTGACGATACTTTGTATTCAGCAATGATTGAATTTATGGGCAATCAATACAAATTAGGCACCATTGCAAAAATAGAAGAAAAGTACTTTGGTCATGTTGGACACTTCGATTATGTGGATACGCGTACCTTCTTAAAACGCATTACAAGCAAATTGCCAAAATACGAAACCTTATTTAAAAAATACGCGACACCAGATGTAGATTGGTTATTACTTGCATCCGTAAGTTATCAAGAGTCACATTGGAACCCTAAGGCTCGATCTCCTACGGGTGTGCGAGGCATGATGATGTTGACCCTAGATACAGCCAAGTTTATCGGTGTCAAAAACCGACTCAATGCAGAACAAAGTATTGAGGGCGGAGCTAAATATCTGACTCAACTGATAAAAAGATTACCTGAAAGCATCCCAGAAGATGAAAAAATTTGGTTTGCATTAGCTTCCTATAATATAGGCTTGGGTCACTTATTAGATGTGCGCCGAATTACTAAAATGCGTAAACAAAACCCCAATTCATGGGCCGATGTAAAAGATAACTTACCTCTATTGCATCAACGGAAATGGTACACAAAAACTCGCTATGGTTATGCACGTGGGCGCGAAGCACAACATTACGTAGATAATATTCGCCAATATTTGAAAACCTTGACTTGGCATGTACAAGAACAAGAAAAAGCACAAAGAATAGAAGCAGAAAAGCAAGCTGAAATAGAACGACTAGCAGCAATTGAAGCCGCAGAGAAACAAGCTGAAATAGATCGGTTAGCGGCAATCGAAGCGGCAGAAAAGCAAGCGGAAATAGATCGATTAGCGGCTATTGAAGCAGCAAAACAAGCGGAGATAGATCGTTTAGCGGCCATCGAAGCAGAGAAACAAGCGGAAGTTACACGTTTAGCTAACATCGAAGCAGAAAAACAAGATGAAATTAAACGCTTGGCGGCGATCGCTGCGGCTAAAGAACAAGCTGAGTTAGATCGTTTAGCAGCGATTGAAGTCGCTAAGCAGCAAGCGAAAATAGATCGTTTGGCCGCGATTAAAGCAGAGAAAGAAAAAGCATTGAAAAAGGAAGCTGCGGAAAAGGCTGCTAAAAAAGCACTTGAAGCAGCATCTCGCGCGGCAATAAAAACACAAACGGATGCAACTTCAACAGACAAAAAATAAGCATAAGCTCCCCGCAGTGAGCCGGCTTTGCTCACTGCTTTAATTATGTTTTCTAAGTCTGTTTTTAATCACACATTTAAGCTGCGACCTTTTAATCAAGGCCTTTAATTAGGTCTTAATTGGGGCTACTCACTTATCGCTGCTATCATTCAAGATGCAAAAATTAGCAAGGTATGAAGGTAACTGTTTCTAAAAATAAACCTTCGTTTAATACTATGTTTTCAATTTAATACGTTACATCTAAATTATGTACATCTATGTTAACTTAACATCCTAAACAGCCACGATCTGCCATTATTACTACTATACCAACACTATTACCATTACGGCATAAAATAGCTTAAAACTATCAAACTAATAAAAACAATCGATTTTAACTATCTAAATTATTACAGTATTATCCTTACATCAAACAGAAACTAAATAAGCTAACTGATTAAGGTAATAAAATGAGCAAGCAAACGGTACAACAAATTATGCAAAAACAACCTCTTAGCGTGCAGTGTCAAACACCGTTGGCAGAGATTATTAAGGTATTGATAAGTAGTCAACAGGCACAATTACCCGTGATAAATAGTAGTCAGCAACTCATTGGTATGGTGTCGCTCATTGACTGCCAAAAAGCATTAATGATCAGCGCTTACCATTGTGATAAACCAGTTCGAGTAAACGATATAATGGCTAAAGAGTTTACTTTTTTAAAGGCCGATGAGGACCTTTCAGAAGTCGCGATTAAAACGCAAAAATACACAGAGAATATTTTCCCTGTACTTAATGAAGGGAAATTGATCGGAATAATGAAACGGGTTGATTTGTTAGTTCACCTACAACACAACTTAGCGCTTTGCTCACAGGCTCAATAAATCTAATTACTTATACTTGATTACTTACTTAACTACTTAATTACTTGAATTCAGGACTTATAAAAAGAGCGATGTTGAAATCCAAGTGTTTCAACATCGTAATATCCAAGCTTTCAAACTTCGTGGTGTAAGAGGGATTAAGTAATTAGTCCTTCTTTTCTATAGTAACTTGTATATTTTTGCTATTTCCAGCAAACCACTTTTGCACATATAAACTACCAACAATAGGCGCTTGCCCTTCTTCTGGTACTTCTTTATAACGTACGCTATTTTTAGTCTCTTTTTCAATTTCAAAATTAACCACTTTACTAGACATTGCCTTTCTCTCCTTTGTTTGCCTGTTTAAGCGCCTTTTTCTCTTTGCGGCGACGCCTGAAAAAATCACTTATTTTATTCGCACACTGTTCAGCATAAATACCCGATGTCACTTCAATCTGATGATTTAAATGTTCATTACGTACTAAATCAAAAACACTGCCCGCAGCCCCCGTTTTATAATCACCCGCGCCATACACTAACCTTTTGATACGAGCGTGTACCAAAGCCCCCGCACACATAGGACAAGGCTCTAGTGTCACATACAGCGTACAATCAATAAGACGATAATTTTTTAATACTTTACCAGCATTAGTGATCGCGATAATTTCTGCGTGCGCACAGGCGTTATGCTCAACAATAGAAAGATTCCAACCTTCTGCAATCACTTCATTATTTTTCACTAATACAGCACCAACGGGTATCTCACCGACGGCTTCTGCTTTATCTGCCAATGCGAGTGCATACTGCATCCAATCTTGGTCGTTATAGTCTGTAGTGTTTTGACTATTAAACTGGGCTTTTGGACTATTGGGCACTGTCGGGCTATTTACAATAGATGATTGTTCTCGCGATACGGAGCAAGGTGTCATAGGAATATTATTCTCAGCCATAGGTACATCACCGCTAGGCAAGGAGGAGCTGTAGCCTTCTATAGAACCACTACAGTCTGCCATAAAATCACTACAGTCAAACTGTTGAAGCGTATCTGGATTTGATTTTTTACACATATCTTGATGCTGTTAAGCTATAAAATAAGAGAATAATATAATGTTGTTAGTTCAACACCATATATGAGATAAACCCAGCCAGCGATTGCCAAATAAGGTCCAAAAGGTAATGGTCGACTTTGTTTATCTTTAGAGGCGGCAATCACAGCAATGCCGATGATTGCACCTGCAAATGAAGATAATAGAATAATCAGCGGTAATGCCTGCCAACCAAACCAAGCCCCTAGTGCAGCCAGTAATTTAAAATCACCGTAACCCATACCTTCTTTACCAGTGAGTAATTTAAACCCCCAGTAAATAGACCACAGGCTCAAATAACCAAATACCGCACCGAGCAAAGCATCTTCTAGGCCAGTAAAAGTACCGGACATATTCACTAATAGCCCTAACCAAATTAATGGCAACGTGAGTTGGTCAGGTAACAGCATGGTATCGAAATCGATAAAAGTAAGGCAGATCAATACCCAAGTAAAAATCAAGGCAAATAAAGCGGGCCAACCAAAGGGAACAAAATATGCAACAGCAACGGACATTACCCCTGTCAGCAACTCTATGCTTGGGTAACGCGCTGATATCTTGCAATTGCAATGCTTACAACGGCCTTTTTGAACTAACCAACTAATTAGCGGAATATTTTCAAGAGAGCCAATAAGGTGGCTACATTGAGGGCAACGCGAACGTGGCAACACGAGGTTAAAAGGTGTTTCATCTAGGTCAATATTGGCTTCAGGGAAAGCATCTTTGCATTCAGCTTTCCAACTGCGTTCCATCATCACCGGTAAGCGATAAATAACAACATTCAAAAATGAACCAATCAATAGTCCTAAGATTAAAACAGTCCCAAAATAATAACTTGGAACTTGCTCCATTAGCATGATCACTTCATTCATAATTGCCTTAACTTTATCTATTAATTAATTGTGGATAATACCGATTGTATTAAGTATGTGCTCTATATGATTACGATTGGCATAATATCCTAATGATACTTTGAGATACAAAGTCAGCAAGGAAAATTTATGCAATGGATACATTTCAAGGTAAGTTTCATGTCCCTTAACCAGAAAGCGTAAACTCTAGGATCAATTCAGCATTGCTATAATCACCAAGGAAGCATCACTACTTGATATGGCACATGGTCGTGATAAGAAAGCGAGCTTGTAACAAAGCATTTGAAGTAGCGTGAGGATAAAAAACTACTTGAACCTATAAGAACAAGTAGTTTTAAGAAAGCGCATTTGTAAATAAAATAAATTAATTAGCGGCAGGCAAGCAAATTTCATCATCAGTAAAAAAGTAAGCAATCTCACGAGAAGCAGACTCAGGACTATCTGAACCGTGCACAGCGTTATAACGAGTCGAATCAGCATAATCTGCACGAATAGTACCTGCTGCTGCTTGAGTAGGGTCTGTTTTACCAATTAATTCACGGTAAGTAGGGATCACGTTCTCGCCTTGTAAAACCTGAACCATAATTGGACCTGAAGTCATAAACTCAACCAGTGGTTCGTAAAATTCTCTGCCTTTGTGTTCTGCGTAAAAACCTTCTGCTTGTTCACGAGTTAATTGCATCATTTTTGCAGCAACAATCGTAAAATGAGCATTCTCAAAACGCTGTAAGATAGCGCCAATTAGGTGTTTACCGACAGCATCTGGTTTAATAATGGAAAGTGTTCTTTCTAATGGCATAATAGCTTCTTAAATCGAGTTAATAGGAAGTCCAATATAACCCGTATAGATAGTCGCTATCAATGACAACATAACTATAGGGGAATTAATATCACATTTCATTTAGGCAGATGTTTATTTATCAAGCAACTTATAGTCGTTACCATTCAAGGAAATTCAACATTAAAATTCATCTTCGCAAACGAATCTTAACCAAGAAAATTATCTTTGGCGCTTTACTATTATTGACAGCTGTCTTTGGCTGGAGTTTTTTACCAAGTAGTCCTGGGAAAATGACATTAATTGATCAGCAATATCGCCAGTACTCTACAACTTGTCCTGCGCTCATTAATGTAAAAAGTACAGCGCCCACCGATGCGCTCAATAGTACGTTTTCTTTATTAAACTGGAATATTTATAAACAGCAGCATCAACAATGGTCTAAGAAGTTAAATGAATGGGCAAATCAAGCGGATCTAATCACTTTGCAGGAAGCTAAATATGACCAAGACTTGATCCATTTTAGCCAACAACAAAAACTGTCCTATTATCAAAACATTGCCTTTAATTACCAAAAACAAAATTATGGTGTTAATACATTTAGTCGCGTTCAAGCACAACAAGCCTGCGGAACGCGTTATTCTGAACCTTGGACCCTGGTTCCTAAAACAGGTATAGCAACGACCTATGCATTTAAGGACACAACACAATCATTATTATTGGTGAACTTACACGGTGTGAACTTTACTTTTACAGCTGAGCCACTTAAAGAGCAAGTTGCACCTTATATCCAACTTATTGAACAACATCAGGGGCCAATTATTATTAGTGGGGACTTTAATACTTGGAGTGAAGCAAGGACGAAAGAGATCATCGGTACACTTGTAAAAGCAGGCTTTAATGAAACACAGTTCTCTAAAGATCAGCGGCTGACTATCCTTGGCTTACCCTTAGATCATATATTTTTTAGAGATTTAGAAATGATTAATGCTAAAAGTATTGCAACGATTGCCTCTGACCATACGCCACAATTAGTCACCTTTAGTTTATTAACGAAAAATTAATAATAGGTAATAATAGATAATTGTTCGAGAAGTCGTATTTTGAATACAGGGCTTATGTTTACAATATGGGTAGATACTTTGATGGGTAGTGTAAAACAGGAAATTTGGAGCGGTATATTGAATCTGCTAGATAAAAAATACGAGGCTAAAAAACACATGACCCCAGCACTTAATAAGCAAGGTCGTTTTATTGAGTTTGGGAGTATTAATAGATTTTTATATGGAAGTAATTTGGAGCGGTACACGAGACTCGAACTCGTGACCCCGACCTTGGCAAGGTCGTGCTCTACCAACTGAGCTAGTACCGCTTCATAATTTAGTTTTAGTTTCATTTTTAAAATGTAGTTTGGAGCGGTACACGAGACTCGAACTCGTGACCCCGACCTTGGCAAGGTCGTGCTCTACCAACTGAGCTAGTACCGCTTCATCTAAAACTAATTGGAAATTATCTTAAAGGTAAATATGATATTCAACTTTAAGATTTGGAGCGGTACACGAGACTCGAACTCGTGACCCCGACCTTGGCAAGGTCGTGCTCTACCAACTGAGCTAGTACCGCATCACATTTTCCTGTAACAAATTTTCTAATAAAACCAGAACTAAGGCATTTGGTGACGCCCCTTTGTTACGAGCCCGAATTATAGAGATGGCGTTAATGATTGCAAGCTTTTTTTAGCTAATTTAAGCTTAACAAAGCTTACATGCAGATTTTTCAACCAAATCATTACTAACTTGCTTGAAAAGCGAACTAATAACTAAAAAAATGCTTTTGATAATGCTGTAATTCAGAAATAGACTCTTTAATATCCTGTAACGCTAAATGTGTTCCGGTTTTTTTATGTGCTTCAACCATCTCAGGAGCCCAACGACGACCTAACTCTTTAATCGTACTAACATCAATATTGCGGTAATGAAAGAAAGCTTCTAAGGTCGGCATATGTTTGACCATAAAACGACGATCTTGGCCAATACTATTACCACATAATGGAGCTGCACCTGCCGGCACCCATTTTTGTAAAAACTCAAGCGTCTCTTTCTCCGCTTGTTCACAACTAATTTTGCTTGCTTTAACACGTGCAGTTAAACCAGAGTTACCGTGGTGCTCAGTACACCACTCATCCATGGCATCCAGAGCTTGATCACTCTGATGAATAACAAACTGTGGGCCTTCCGCTAAGATATTCAAATCACTGTCAGTTACAATCGTTGCAATCTCAATAATTTTATCACTATCAGGATTTAATCCTGTCATTTCTAGATCGATCCAGACCAAATTATTTTTGTTCATTTTGTTAACCACCCTTTTCTCTTGATGAATAGCTTTATTATTTAAAAAATATAGTATGATACGCCATTCAAATCACCAGTGGTAGCAAAGGAAGCCTGTGGCTAAGAAGAAAAAACTCAGTAAAAACCAAGTTCGTCGTGTTCAAAGCAATCATAACAAGCGCTTAACACCCAAAAACGATAAACAATGGGATGAATCTGAACTAGGTCCGCAGCTGGAAGGGTTGGTGGTTAGTCGGTTCGGTCAACATGCAGATATTGAAGATCAAGATGGCAAAGTAGAACGTTGTACCTTACGCCGTTCAATTCGTTCATTAGTAACTGGCGATCGCGTTGTATGGCGTGCGGGAAAAGAATCTCACCAAGGTATTAGCGGTGTTATTGAAGCTGTGCATCCTCGTAAAACCGTATTAACACGGCCAGATTATTATGATGGTATTAAACCCATCGCAGCCAATATTGACCATATTATTATTGTTAGCTCCATTGCACCTGAGTTTTCTCGTAACATTATTGACCGCTACTTAGTTGCCTGTGAAGATATTGGGATCACACCAATTATCGTTTTAAACAAGGTTGACCTATTAGACACAGAGTCAGCAAAAATCATTGACCAAGAATTACAAAGTTACCGTAATATTGGCTATCAGGTTTTGTATAGTTCAATGCATGGCGATGGTCTAGACGATTTAAAATCAGTTATGAAAGATAAAATCAATATTTTTGTAGGCCAGTCTGGCGTGGGTAAAACGTCATTACTGAACATGTTATTGCCTGAAGTTGAAGCTGTTACAGGTGAAATTTCAGAAGGTTCTGGTCTTGGTAAACACACCACTACCACAGCCCGTTTATATCACTTCAGCGATGGTGGCGATTTAATAGACAGCCCAGGAATACGTGAGTTTTCATTGTGGCACTTAGAAGCTGAACGCATTGCAAGTGGTTTCATTGAATTTAGAGAGCACCTAGGTGGTTGTCGTTTTCGAGATTGTAAACATCAAGCCGATCCAGGTTGTGCCTTAGTTGCAGCCGTTGAAGAAGGTAAAATTGATAGGGCGCGCTTTAAGAGTTTCCTACGTATTTTAGAAACCATGGATGATGCAAAAAATGCACGTCACCGCGACCCAAATATCTACTAAAATAGACGTTTATAAAAAAGCATAACTGAAAACCGTATTTAAAAAAATTTAAAACGGTAAAAAACAGAGATTAATTAATATTTAAAAGCAGAGAGTTTTACTATGAGCGATAAACTAAAAATTATTGGCCAATACCTTTTACCTAAACACCTTGTTACTTTATTAGCAGGTAAATTAGCGAATGCAAAAATGGGTAAGTTCACGACATTTTTAATTACTAAATTTATTAAGCAATTTAAAATCGACATGAGTGAAGCAAAGTATTCTGAGGCTGCTGATTTTGAGACCTTTAATGACTTTTTTACACGTGAATTAAAAGCAGGTTTACGCCCGATTATTGAAGGCGACAACAACCTAGCAACCCCCGTTGACGGATGTGTTAGCCAACAGGGAGACATTAAAGCGGGACGTATTTTTCAAGCTAAAGGCCATGACTTTAGTTTACGTGAATTATTAGGCGGACGAGATGACGTCGCAGCTCCCTTTGATGAGGGTATTTTTTCTACCGTTTATTTAGCACCTAAAGATTATCACCGTATCCATATGCCAATTACCGGCAAGTTAGAACAAATGATTTTTATCCCTGGTGACTTATTTTCAGTTAACCCATTAACTGCACAAAATGTTCCCAACTTATTTGCTCGAAATGAACGTGCCGTTGCTATTTTCTCAACAGCGATCGGACCAATGGCGATGGTATTAGTCGGCGCAACTATCGTTGGCAGTATTGAAACGGTTTGGGAAGGCACATTGACGCCACAAAAAAATAAAGAGATTCAATATTGGGATTATCAGGATCAAGAGATCATCTTGCAAAAAGGGGCTGAAATGGGTCGCTTTAAACTAGGTAGCACGATTGTTGCGTTATTCCCTAAAGACAGTATTGAATTTAGCGACGCTTTAGCACCTTCAAGCGTGACACGTTTGGGCGAGCTATTTGCAACCGTAAAATCTTAGACCTTAGACCTTAGACCTTAGACCTTAGACCTTAGACCTTAGACTCACAGCATAACAAGGCTTGTCATGACAGTAATATCAAGTGAACAATATTTAAAAAAAATCTTATTAGCCCCTATTTATGAGGCAGCGATTGAAACTAAGCTACAGCCACTAAATAAGCTATCTGTTCGTTTAAATAACCATATTTTATTAAAACGTGAAGATTTACAACCGGTTCACTCTTTTAAATTACGTGGTGCTTATAACAAGCTTTCAAGTCTCAGTGACCAACAAAAGAAAAATGGTGTAATTGCAGCCTCGGCTGGTAACCATGCTCAAGGTTTAGCTTTATCAGCTAAAAAGATGGGTGTTAAAGCCACTATCGTGATGCCTAAAACCACACCAGAGATTAAAGTTAACTCGGTACGCACTTTTGGTGCAACAGTAGTCTTATTTGGTGAGAGTTTTGATGCTGCCAACGCACATTCGTTGGCGCTTGCAAAGGAGCATGGTTACACCTTAATCCATCCTTTTGATGATCCTGATATTATTGCAGGACAAGGCACGGTAGGAAAAGAACTATTACAACAAGATGCACATATCGATAAGATATTTGTACCGGTTGGTGGCGGTGGATTAGCAGCGGGGATCGCCGTTTATATCAAGCAATTATTACCGCATATTCAAATTATTGCCGTGGAACCGGAAGATGCAGCTTGTTTAAAAGCAGCTTTAGCTGCTGGCGGCCCAGTGACATTACCTAAAGTAGGTTTGTTTGCAGACGGTGTAGCAGTAAAAACCATTGGTCGAGAAACGTTCCGTTTATGTCAGCAATATATTGATGATGTGATCACGGTTAGTAGTGATGAGATTTGCGCTGCGGTTAAAGATATTTTTGATGATACGCGTGCAATAGCAGAGCCTGCTGGAGCTTTATCATTAGCCGGATTAAAAAAATATACACAACAACATCAACTAAAAGATCAACGCCTTACCGCTATTTTAAGTGGTGCAAACGTTAACTTTCATAGTCTACGTTATGTTTCTGAACGTTGTGAATTAGGTGAGCAAAATGAAAGTATTTTAGCGGTTACCATTCCCGAAAAACAAGGTGCTTTCTTAGCTTTTTGTAATCAACTCGATGGCAGAGCCATTACTGAATTTAACTATCGTTATAGCGATAGCAAGCAGGCTAATATTTTTGTTGGCGTAAGAACACCTAATGGCTTTGAAGAATTAACTGGTTTAACTGAAAACCTCACCATTGCAGGTTATACGGTTACCGACTTAAGTCACGATGAAACCGCTAAATTACATGTTCGTTATATGGTGGGTGGTGTGCCTTCTCAGCAGTTAACGGAACGTTTATATAGCTTTGTATTTCCAGAACACCCTAATGCCCTGCTTAAGTTTTTAAATTTATTAGGTATGCATGCCAATATCACTTTATTTCATTACCGTAACCATGGTGCGGCATATGGGCAAGTACTCGCAGGGTTTGAAGTCAGCGATGCTCAGGTTGACCAATTTAGTGAACACCTAAATGCGCTAGGCTATAGTTATAAAGATGAAACTGGCAACCCCGCTTATCGTTACTTTTTATCACATACTAATAACGATTAAGGTAACGCGATGCTACCTTTTTTAACGCCACTTAAAATAACCAAAATCATACAAAAGCTAACGCGTAATATGACTTGGCCTGCAATGTTTGGCCTGATCATAATGCAAGCAGCGATTACTTATGTTTTATTTGTTTTTGCTAATGAGAGTGCTCTAACTGAGCACCCGTTGCAGTTTTTTTATTATAATATGGTGGTGGTTTCAACGGTTGGTTTTGGTGACTTTAGTCCGGAAACAAACTTTGGTAAATTGATTGTTGCCTTCTGGCAAATTCCGTCTGGATTAATTGTATTTGCTTCATTTATCGGAAAAACCACCCAATTATTCATTGATATAGCGAGAAAGAATATGAACGGCAGTAATGACTTTTCACACTTAACGGGACATATACTGCTGTTTTGCTGGGACAAACACTCAACGAAGCAAGTCATACAGTTAATTCTTGGCGATAAAAAACGCCATAATCGTCAAATATTATTATGTGTCACTGAAGATATGGAGAACCCGTTTCCAGAAATTGATGAGGTTTCCTTCGCTAAATTAGACTCGTTTTCCGACACGCAAGAACTAGATAGAGTTGGCCTAAAAACAGCCCAACGTATTATTATCGATGGCAGTACGGACGATGAAACCTTATCCATAGCCCTCAGTATTGCTACCTTCACTGATAAGAATGCGAATATAACCGCACACTTTTTTGACGAAAGTAAAGCCAAGCTATTAAAGATTCACTGCCCCTATATTGAATGCAGTATCGACAACAGTGCACAAATAATGGTAAGAAGCATGCAAGACCCTGGTTCAAGCCAAGTCACCGAGCGATTGCTTTCAACGTTAAACGGCGCCACCTTATACAGTATTTTAATCCCCGATTTGATCAGCGACACTAGCTTCGGTGAGTTATTTCAGACATTCAAACAACGCTACGATATGATCTTAATAGGCTTTAGCAAAGATAAAAGTGGCAATGATATGAGTTTAAACCCAACCAATAATGCGATAGTTAGCGCGGGTTATCACCTTTATTATATTGCCAATGAACGCCTTTATGTTGAAGATATTGATTGGCAAGATATCAATTAGTATTTGCTCAATATTCGTGAAATATTTGCAGAGTGTTCGTTGAGCGCTCTTTGAATGATCACTCCCTATTTTTTCATTTTGATGCTAGGACGCAGCGATAATGAGTATAGAAACAAGCGCGACTTCATATCAATCATTAACCTCAATACTACCTGAAAACATACCTCTTTGGTTCCAACAAGGCGGGGTAATGGGCATGATTATGTGGTTATTACTATTGTTATCTTTTGTCACAACTATTGTGACACTAGAGCGCTTGTTCTTTTGGACTGTTTATTATTTTCAACGGGAGCGCTTTACACTACAAGAGTGTTTTGCCGCTTTAAATAAACACCAAAAGACCGACGCCTTATTGGCCTGTCAAAAAACATCGACACCCGCATTAAAAATGTTGGCTCATGGTATTGAAGGGTTACCTACTTCTCCCATAGAAAAAATGCAAGCCTATGCTGCTATACAGATAAATAAGCTCTCACGAGGACAATCGTTATTGCGTACTATCGCCATCATTTCTCCGATGCTAGGGGCGATAGGTGCTTTGCTGTGCTGCATTGCGCTTCTACCGATTATTGCAGAAGAAAATAGCAGCAATAATCAAGGGCTGTTAGTGATGATTTCGCAGGCATTAGTTCCAGTAGCGGCTAGCCTCATTGTGATGATTTTGGCTTTATTACCTTATCACTTGTTTGCTGTTTTTATTAACACAGTACGCTTACATCTAGACACCATACTTGCTCAGTTTAATCACCTTTGCCAACAGCAAAGCTTAATCAATAGCACAACCAACAACTTAGCCAATGAAGCGACGCTGATTGTTAACAATACGCTGCAGACAACTCCTACGGAAAACATTCAAAATGATCCCGTATCAGAACAAACAAGCATGCCTTATCATTATGAATTTTCGAAGGAAACGGGGGAGGTAAATGTAACTATTCATCCTCAAACTGAAGACATCAAACGAGTCAGTCCATCTTCAATTGCTAAAATGTATGATCAAACACTCGATCCTACTGATGCGAATACAGATGAAAAGCCTATACTAAAGAAATAACTTATTGGCATTGTTATCCCCATTAAGTTGTTATGCTCATTAATTTTCAAGGTCCATTAATTTTCAAAGCCAAAACAGACTAACAACTTCAACGGACATTAAGGCACCTAGTATATGAAATCAGCTTATCACTACTTCCCCTTTATTATCATAAGCTTTTTATTATATGCAGTATTTTTCTATTTTCATGAAGATCTATTACCAAGCAATCAAGTTAAGCAGTTAACAACAAAAAAGGTAACGGAAATAACCCAACCGATATTAACAGAAACACCGATAACCAAAGCAGCCTCACCTTTGAAAATATCCGCTTCTACAACAATAATCAAAGAACAAGAAGCGCCCCTTACTAGTAATCAACAGCACATTAATCAACAACGAAGCGACCAAAAACTGCAGATAGCACCGCAATCTAAACAACAGGCAGCCTCAATAATTGATAGCATAACCGAACAACAATCGGCATCCATCACAACAGAAGCTTATCTGTTAGAAGTAATCCAACCCGATTATCAACAGGCTAAAACACGCCATCAACACAGTATTAAAAATCATCTGAGTACCGACGATGCGCTATTAAAAGAGTTTATATTTAACCAAAATATGATTAACTTACCTGCTCTAATTCCTAAAAAAATAACTAACAGTAAACCTAGTAAAAAAGTAAAAAATATCAGCTCCTCCTCCGGCGGCCTTAATGACGACGGCCTTAATGAAAATAGGGTTTTAACATCCATTGCTTCGACATTACCGATTAATAATCCAGCACAAATTATTCGTAATAATAAAATTAAAATCATAGCAAAAAAGCCACCAGAGCAGGCTTCAATGTCAAGAAGCGAACCGAAAAAGATCAACGCAAAAAGTACCGATAAACTAACAGCATTACAGGAAGCCGTCGCCATTTCAGGTAAAAAGCCTAAATACCCTCAGCGGGCAGCTTTAAGACAACAAAAAGGACAAGTAAAAGCAACAATGATAGTCATGAAAAATGGACAAGCGATGGGGGTGAAATTAACAACATCTAGCGGTCATGAAATGCTTGATAAAGCCGTATTAAACTTTATAGAAAATGAGCGGTTTATGCCCGCTTTAAAAGGGCAAGATAAAATAAGCAGTGAGCAGTCATACTCATTTAGCTATCAGTAGCGGGCAATTAAAAACCAGTTCGAAGCTAATTAAAAAATAATTGACAACAGTAGGTTATCTAAGGGGTAAGGATATCATTAGAAAGCAGTCATTTTACCTGGCGTATTTCCTCTGTATCAATCGTTCTAATACAGAGGAATAGGTGACAGTTTATGCTTTATTTAGGACAACTTATGCTTTAACAACGGCAACTTATTCTTTAAACATATCAATCAATTGCAGCCATGTCACCACTTGCTTCTAACCACATTTTACGGTCTCCAGCACGTTTTTTAGCGAGCAACATATCCATCATTTCCATCATTTTATCAGCATCATCAATGGTCAATTGTACTAAGCGACGTGTATTCGGATCCATGGTGGTTTCACGCAATTGTAGAGGGTTCATTTCACCCAGACCTTTGAATCGTTGAACGTTAACTTTGCCACGTTTTTTCTCTGCTTTAATACGATCTAATATGCCATCTTTTTCAGACTCATCTAAAGCATAATAAACTTCTTTACCGATATCGATTCGATATAGAGGTGGCATTGCTACATAGAAGTTACCGGCTTCAACAACAGCTCTAAAATGACGAACAAACAAAGCACAAATTAAGGTCGCAATATGTAATCCATCGGAATCCGCATCGGCAAGAATACAAATTTTTCCATAGCGTAATCCAGACAAGTCTGTAGAGGCAGGGTCAATACCAATTGCTATTGATATATTGTGAATTTCTTCTGAGCTTAAAATGACATCGGACTCATCTTCCCAGGTGTTTTTTATTTTGCCTCGTAATGGCATAATCGCTTGAAATTCACGGTCTCGAGCTTGTTTCGCACTACCGCCAGCGGAGTCCCCTTCAACTAAAAACAGCTCTCCCCGCATTGGATCTGGTGTGGAACAATCAGTTAGTTTGCCTGGTAAAGCTGGCCCTTGCGTGATTTTTTTACGTGCGACTTTTTTGCTTTTACGATTACGAGCTTGGGCATTATTAATACAGAATTCAGCTAAGGCTTCCGCCTCATTTACATTTGCGTTTAACCATAAACTAAAGGCATCTTTAACAACACCTGAAACAAAAACTGAACATTGACGAGAAGATAAACGTTCTTTTGTTTGCCCTGCAAATTGTGGCTCTTTAATTTTTACAGACAGTACATAGCTGCATTTATCCCAGATATCTTCCGGACTTAATTTAATACCACGTGGTAGAATATTACGAATATCACAAAATTCGCGCATCGCATCCAACAAGCCTTGTCGGAAACCATTAACATGCGTCCCACCTTGCGAGGTTGGGATCAAGTTAACGTAACTTTCAGTAATAGAGTCGCCGCCTTCTGGCAGCCATACCACGGCCCAGTCAGCCATTTCACTGTTGGCAGAAAACTTACCAACAAAAGGCACAGATGGTAATAATTCATTCTCTGCAACGGCTTCTAATAAATAATCATTTAGGCCATCTTGATAGCACCATTCATAATTATTTTTATTCACTTTATCTTTAAATTTAATAGTTAAACCCGGACATAGTACGGCTTTAGCTTTTAATAAATGTAATAGGCGTGAAACAGAGAATTTAAAACTATCAAAGTATTTTGGGTCAGGTCTAAAGTGCACGCTAGTACCAGTATTACGCTTTCCACAAACGCCGATCTCACTTAGCTCTTCTACTTTGTCACCATTTTCAAAGGCAATATGAAATATTTTTGCATCACGACGAATTTGTACATCAACACGCGTAGAAAGCGCATTAACTACGGAAATACCAACACCATGCAAACCACCAGATATTTCATAATTTTTACCAGAAAATTTACCGCCGGCGTGTAACTTACAAAAGATTAATTCAACACCTGAAATTTTCTCTTCTGGATGCATATCAATCGGCATACCTCGACCATCATCAATAACTTCTAAAGACTGGTCTTCGTGAAGTATCACTTGTATAGAACTTGCATGACCTGCTAATGCTTCATCTACCGAGTTATCAATTACTTCTTGAGCTAAATGATTTGGTCGATTGGTTTCAGTATACATACCAGGTCGATGACGAACGGGATCGAGTCCGTTTAATACTTCAATGGAATCTGAATTATATTGTTCGCTCATGCATGCACCTATGGTTATTCTGTTTAATAATGATGAAGTTTAATGGTTGTTAATTCTGCGCGTAAGTTACCACAGAACAAAACAGTTGATTGTATGTATTTAGTAAAGAAAATGAATTATTTCTGCAACATAACGTTCAAAGCCGATAAAGCTATGATCGCCCCCATTTTCACAGGTTATTTTACATTGTTTATATTTTTTTATTGCATCTCGGTAGTCTAAAACTTCATCTTGCTGTTGTAATAACACCCAAATATTATCTGGATAGTTAATTTGCTCTACATGTAAAGCCTTGAGCTGTTCAATATAATCAGCGTTAATAATGTATTGCTGCTGAAGATAGGGATGAGTCTGCTCACCTTGGTAGAAATCTAGCAAAATATTGGGTGTTACTGCGGGGTTAATGAGTACCACTTTTACCGCATATTGCTGAGCCACCTTGGTCGCTAGAAATCCACCTAAAGAACTACCCATAACTCCTATTTCACATCCATCATATTGTTTGAAGATAGATTCAATGACAGACCACATATCTTCAGGGTAGACGGGAAGTTGTGGGCAAACGAAATGAATTTCAGGATGTTCTAACAACAAATAATCACGCATTTGTTGTGCTTTAAGTGATGCAGGAGAGCTATGAAAACCATGAAGTGAAAGTAATACTTTGGTTATGTTAGCGGTTGTCATTTTGCCTCTTATTTAACTTCAGGCCAGTGTAATGCAAACAGAAGTTATTTTGTTTCTATAAGTTAATAATTTAATAAGCTAATAAGCTAATAAGTTAAATTTAAAAATATTATTGGTTTTGTTCGCTGCTATAGGGACTATAAAAGCAATAACGGCTTACTGCAGAATAGTTTAACGAAAAAATAGCTACGCTAGCTTGTTTTACTTATTCCGCATTGAGATTATTTAGTATCCGGTCGCATTCACATCAGTAACAAACTCTCCAATATCAATACGCTCAACTTGGGTGTTTATTTTACCTGATTTTGTAAGTGTTAAATAGCGATACCCAGGTGCTTTATCATCAACAGCAAAATCATCACTTTGTGGTTTAAATTGTACACAGGTAGATGGACTAGTTAGGTAACGTACCCCTTTTTTGGTGACATCAAAAGCTTGGTGAACATGACCAGATAAAACCGCTTTCACATTATTGAACTGACTGATCAGTTCAATAAGCTGCGCATTGTTTTTCAAAATATGTTGGTCTAACCAAGCTGAACCTACTGGCAACACATGGTGATGAATTGCAATCAAGGTATGTTTGTTTGGGTACAGCTTAAGCTTATCTTCTAGGAAAAATAATTGTGACTCACTGAGATGACCGTAAGGTACACCCGAGACTTGAGAGTCCAATAAAATAATTTGCCAATGTTCGCTGATGATTTGTTTGGTTTGCGCAAGTCCTTCGTTCAATAAAGCAGGCAACATCACTTCTTGCATATCATGATTGCCTGGCAACCAATAACAAGGCATTTTTAATGTTTTAATACGCTCACTGAAATCAACATAAGACTGAGTAGAATGATCCTGTGACAAATCACCGGTGCACAAAACTGCAGCACATTTAGCGGTGTATTGCTGGGCATGCTCTATAACAGCATCATAACTATCGACTGTTTTAATGCCTAATAAGTCTTTTTCTCTGTCAGCAAAAAGATGGGTGTCGGTAATTTGTAATAACTTTACCTCCCCCTTGTGATCCGCATTTAGCGTTGCTACCGTCTGAAGTACACCATTCATTTTTATATTATTCACTCTAAGTTTTATAGTTAACACACCACGCTAAATGGTCATTTTTATTAAAATTCAGTTATTTATTTTATCATTCTCACAATAATGAAAAGGAATTAATGATTAAAAATGTCGACAAAACCACATTTTAATAACTCTAAATGTGTAGTGAGTAAAAAAATAAGTAAAAAATTAAATATTTAAGCCATTTTTATAATTTAGTTGCAACCACTGCAATCCAATAATAGTTGCCGCATTATCAATCTTTCCAGATTGCACCCATTGGTAAGCTTGCTCTCTAGGGACCACATGAACTCGAATATCTTCACCCTCTTCAGCTAAGCCAAAAACACCTTCCACATTACGACTATCGACATTCGCTACAAATAAGTCGATAGTTTCAGTGGTACCGCCGGGGCTCACAAAATAACTGAGCATAAATTGGCATTGATCAATGACTAATCCTGCTTCTTCAAATGCTTCTCGCTTTGCCACCTCTTGTGCATCTTCACCTTCATCAATCATGCCGGCAATTAATTCTAACAACCAAGGAGACTGCTTGCTATCCATCGCGCCAAAACGAAACTGTTCAACTAAGATCACCGCATCTTGTGCTTTGTCATAGGCTAATAAAGCCGCCGCTTTACCTCTTTCAAAAAATTCACGTTGAATAGGTTTGCTCCATTCACCAGAAAATAATTTATGCTTTAAAGTAAATTTATTGCATTTAAAAAAACCTTTATAAAGTGATTCACAGCCTAATATTTCTACATCATTTTTGTCGTACATTATTTTCCCTTTCATTATTTGTTTTACATCAGCAGTAACCTGATATGAGTTGAAATCACTCGTTTAGGGCACGTTTACATATCGCTAATGACCTATGATTGAGCGTGTAAATGAAATACTTAAATGCATAAACTGCACCAATAAACGATTTACTCATTTTTTAAAAAGTTATAGGATAAACATTATAATTAATGATTAAAGTTAATGATGACACAGACACACAATTTTTTTAAAATCGCTTTAAAAATCATTTGTATATAGTGAAATCCCTATTATAAAGCAAAAAGAAATGCAATTTAATTCAAATTTTTATTGTATTATTAAGCAACAAGTAATAGTTAAAAATAGGTTTTTATAATACCCTACAATATTAAAAATTAGCCTTTCTTCATATTAGCAAAAACACATTCAACAGGATTTCCATACCATGAATTTAAAACGCCTTTATATTGCAAGCTTATTAGGCTTATCAAGTGTTGCCGTCAATGCTGATACGCTACAACAAGTTTATGAAACAGCCAAATACAAAGATCCCATTATTTTAAAAAGCAAGGCACAATATGATGTGTTTGTTGAGCAAGTATCAGAATCAAAATCGGTTTTATTACCACAAATTGGTTTTGGGTTAGATGCCAACCACGTGCAATCAAGCATTAGTACTAATACCAACACCAACTATGGCGCGAGTCTAGAGCTAACACAGTCACTTTATAATGGCACTTACTGGCAACAAACTGATATAGCAGAGAAACAAGCAACACAATACGCTGCTATTTACGGTTATGCCGCTCAAGATTTATTATTCCGCGCTGCTACTGCATATTTTGATGTATTACGTGCCGACGAATCAGTTAAATCTGTGCAAGCGAACAAGCGTGCTGTTGAGCGTCAACTAGAACAAACTAAACAACGTTTTGATGTGGGTTTAATTGCTATTACCGACGTGCATGAAGCGCAGGCAGAGTACGATAGAACAGTGGCTGATTTAATCACAGCAGAAAATACACTGGCTAATAATTATTACTTGTTACGTGAATTAACTGGTGAAGATGTTAAACAAGTTGCGTACTTAAATACTAAAACATTTGACCCGCAGCCACTTGAAGGTGATGTGAAAATTTGGCGTAACAAAGCGTTAGAATATAATTTAGATTTACATAGCAAACGTATCGCTAAAGAACTGGCTAAAATGAATATCGAATTAGCTGAAGCGGGTCATGAGCCAACGCTCGATTTCACCGCTGGTTTAGGTTACAACGATTATAATTACCATGATTCAAACTCAACATCTTATGATGCAACAGCCGCTACTTTCGGGCTTAGTTTAAATGTGCCTATTTACACGGGTGGCGGTATTACTTCTCGTGTTAAACAAGCACAATTTAACTATGTTGTAGCAAGTGAAGATCTAGTACAAAGCTTCCGTAGTACTGATGCACAAATCAACAGTGGTTATAACAACGTACAAGCTTCTTTAAGTTCTATTCGCGCTTACGAGCAAACAGTTGTTTCATCACAAAGTGCATTAGATGCTGCTGAAGCAAGCTTTGAAGTAGGAACTCGTACTATCGTTGACGTTTTGGACGCTACTCGTAACTTATACAGCTCTGAAAACTTATTAGCCAATGCTCGTTATGATTACATTATCAACATGCTGCAACTAAAACTATCAGCAGGTACGTTATCTGAGAAAGATATTTTTGATATCTCTGCAGGATTAACAGATGTATCAATGAGCCCAGATGCGAGTGTTTCTGAGATTTCAAAAGCTAAAAAGTAACAACACTAAAATAGCAATTCATCGACATTGTTATTAACATGAAATACTAAGTTCTAGCATCAAATTAAAGTGCTAAATTAACAAGTGCTAAGATCAAAAAAGGGAAGCTTCTGCTTCCCTTTTTATTATTGTCAATTTTCAGCTAATTTTAACGTTCATTGCGAATTGTTTTAATGATCTCGGTTGTTGAACAGCCATCTTTAAACTGCAATACTCGAACCTCGCCACCATTGGCAATGACTTCTGCACCGCCAGCTATCTGTTCAGGAGTATAATCTCCACCTTTAACCAGTAGATCAGGTAAAACACCTGCAATCAAACGCTGTGGAGTATCTTCACAGAACTCAACCACCCAATCCACAGCACCTAACCCCGCTAACACAGCCATACGTCGGTCGACAGTATTAATAGGGCGACCTTCCCCTTTTAAATCACGTACAGACTGGTCACTATTAACCGCAACAATTAGTCTATCGCCTTGCTCACGAGCAGTATTTAAATAGGAAACATGGCCAGCATGTAAAATATCAAAGCAGCCATTAGTCATGACGACCTTTTCTCCACGATGCTGCGCTAATTTGACTGCTAATTGTAATTGGCTTTCGGTTAGCACACCAAAGCCAATCTCTTGTTGGCTATAGACTGCATTTGCTAACTCAATGGTATTCACTGTTGAAGTACCAATTTTTCCTACCACAACACCTGCACCAGCATTAGCTAGCGCACAAGCATCTTCAAAGCTGCTACCTGCAGCAATTGAGGCCGCTAATACGGCAATCACAGTATCCCCTGCACCGGTCACATCAAAGACTTCTTGAGCTTGAGTCGGTAGGTGAAAAGGTTCTTCATGCTCACGGATCAAAGTCATACCGTGCTCACTACGAGTCACTAACAAGGCTTCTAGTTGTAAATCTTTAATTAACTGCCTAGCGCGTTCGAATAGTTCTTGATCATTTTTACAATGCCCTACAACCCCTTCAAATTCAGAGAGATTAGGCGTAAGTAGTGTAGCGCCGCGATATTTTTCAAAACTTGTCCCTTTAGGGTCAACCAAGACTTTGACGCCTCGACTTTTGGCAAGTTGAATCATTTTTTGTACGTCAGCCAATGAGCCTTTATTGTAGTCAGAAAAGACAATCACTGGATTAGACTGATCTAATGCGGTGCTCATCTTATTAATCATTGCTGTACTATCAACATCAGCAAATGACTCTTCAAAATCTAAACGAATTAATTGTTGGTGGCGGCTTAATACGCGTAATTTTGTAATTGTCGGTGCATTAGCAACGGTGACAAAATCTGTTTCTACGTGTACGGAATGCAGGCTGTCTTTAATCGATTGTGCGGCTTCATCGTCGCCCACTAAGCCCACTATTTTTGACTTTGCGCCTAATGCAGCAATATTCAGTGCAACGTTTGCCGCCCCACCAGGACGTTCTTCTATTTGTTTAACGTTAACGATAGGCACTGGCGCTTCAGGAGAGATACGTGCTGCAGGACCATGCCAATATCTATCTAGCATGACATCACCGACAACTAATACGTTTGCTTGCTCATATTCAGGTAAGGTTATTTTCATTTTATCTCTCTCTAGGGCGTTTATCGGCTTAGATTATCACAGACCTTATTAAATCACATTTTCAAAACGGACTATTTGATGTTTTTGAGCAGATAAAATCCCATAATCAAACACTCATAAAGTAAATTCGACACAAGATATTCACGCAGCTAGAACTCGTGTTGTTAGGACTCAGGTAACTTTTTGATAAAGAGAAGTAAAATAAGCATTATTACGACTAACATTAATTGTAAAAACAGCTGTCCTATCAATAAAAGGATAGAGATCAGGAAACTAATGACAATACTTAAATAAATAATCGGTTTACGTTGTTTATTGATTTTTTTGTGGGCTTGCCAATGTTTTAAATCATCGCCAACAGCAGGTAGATTTAATAACCACTGTTGAAAACGTGGTGAGCTTTTAGAGAATCCAAAGAGTGCCAATATAAAAAAAGGCGTAGCGGGGAGCAAAGGTAAAATAACACCTAGTAGTCCGAGTAATGTTGCGCAGCAGGCAACTGTGAATAAGGTATATTTAATTAAATTTTGTAACATTTAACCTTTCCCCTTATCTTAAAAATTGCCAAAAAAAAGGCCTGCATTAAGCAGACCTTTTTATTATAGCAATTTTGCAACTTACATTTCTCAGCCAATTTTAATTAACTGAGAAAATGAAATTACTTACCTAGCTTCTCTTTAATACGAGCAGCTTTACCAGTAAGTTCACGTAAGTAGTAAAGTTTAGCTTGGCGAACCAGACCGCGACGTTTAACTTCAACGCTTCCTACAAGTGGGCTGTGAGTTTGGAATACACGCTCAACACCTTCACCGTTCGAGATTTTACGAACTGTGAATGCTGAATGTAAACCACGGTTACGCTTAGCAATAACAACACCTTCAAATGCTTGAAGACGCTCTTTTTCACCTTCTTTTACGCGAACACGTACAACAACAGTATCACCTTGAGAGAACTTAGGGATATCTGTACGAAGTTGTTCGTTTTCAATTGCTTCTATAATCTTGCTCATTTTTATACCTTTTTATGCCTAGTTAACTAATAACATCGCTGTCTAGTTGGAGTTGCTTTTCAGAGCAGCAAGCAATTTTGCTTGCTCGTCAGTCAGAGCTAGGTTTTGTAATAAATCGGGTCTTCTTTGTTTCGTGCGCTGTAATGATTGAGTTAATCGCCATTGACGAATTTTCTCGTGATCACCACTTAATAAAACACTTGGCACTTGCTTTCCATCTAACACCTCAGGTCTTGTATAGTGAGGGCAATCAAGCAATCCATCCGCAAATGAATCTTGCTCAGCTGATTGACTATGACCCAAAACACCCGGTACAAAACGCACCACAGCATCCATTAAAATCATTGCCGGCAGCTCACCACCACTTAACACATAATCACCAACAGACCATTCTTCGTCTATTAAGCTTTCGATTATACGTTCGTCTATTCCTTCATAGCGCCCTGCCACTAATATCATAGCTCGAGAACTTGATAAAGACTGTGCACCTTGATGGTCTAAACGTCGACCTTGAGGAGAAAGGTAAATTACCTTTGCCTCATGCCCTGCTTCTCTTGCGCTCTGTTTTGCTGCGTTGATTGCATCCCGTAAAGGTTGCACCATCATCAGCATCCCAGGCCCGCCACCATAGGGACGATCATCGACCGTTCTATGTTTATCTAATGTGAAATCACGTGGATTCCAACACTCGATAGAGAGCAAGTTATTTTTAATCGCTCGACCTGTTACCCCATTCTCGCTAATGGCCCGAAACATGTCCGGGAAGAGGCTAATAACCCCTAACCACATAACTTTTCTCCTAGGGTAATTAGAAATCAGGTTCCCAATTAACTGTAATTAGTTGGCCTGTAATATCAACATTCAATATTACTTGCTCTTCGATGAACGGAATTAACCGCTCTTTTTGTCCAAAAGCATCATTCGAGTTGGCTTTTACAACAAGCACATCTTTAGAGCCTGTTTCCATCAAATCAGTGACAACACCAAGATGATAACCTTTGTCAGTATTAACCTGACACCCGACTAAATCGCGCCAATAGTAGTCAGCTTCCAACTCTGGAAGACTAGATGGTTCAACAAGAAGGTCAAGGCCAACTAAGGCTTGTACTTCTTCACGAACATCGTAACCGTCTATTTTTGCAACAAAACCTTTATTGTGACGTTTCCATTCAGTGATATTCACTTCACGTAAAGCCCCATTAGATTTCATTAACAATGGCTTGTATTGAAAAATGCTTTCAGGATCATCGGTGTAGGAGTGGACTTTTAACCAGCCTTTGATGCCGTAAACTGCACCAAATTTGCCTATTTCTATTGGTTTTGCTTGTTCGCTCACCTAATATCTCCTTCACCTAACTGCAATTAAGCAGCTACAGCGTTATCTTTTACTAATTTAGCTACACGATCACTTAGCTGTGCGCCAAGACCAACCCAATGGTTGATGCGATCTGTATCTAAACGTAATTTTTCTGATTGACCTTGTGCAGTTGGGTTAAAGAAACCAACTTTTTCAAGGAAACGACCGTCACGTGGGCTACGGCTATCAGTTACTACCACTTGGTAGAATGGGCGTTTTTTAGCGCCACCACGAGCTAAACGAATAGTTACCATATCGTCCTCTATATATATTATTAAACGTCGAAAGTCAGTGAATTCTGACCACCTGCTTCTGTAGAAAGCCGCAAAATTATACTCTTATTTAGAAAAAGAACAATCAAAATCACAGTCAGCAATCAATTCAAACGGCTAAAATATAAAAAAGCCCCGTTGAATAAGATTCACCGGGGCTTTAAACAATCCTAACATTGCGCTTAATTATGTTTTACTTTTTACGGAAACCGCCTAAACCAGGTGGCAATCCAGCGCCTCCCATACCCGGCATACCACCGCCCATACCAGGCATCATGCCTTGCATGCTACTCATCATTTTACGCATGCCACCGCCTTTACCGGCCATTTTCTTCATCATTTTTTGCATTTGCGTAAACTGTTTAAGCAGTTTATTAACATCTTGAATTTGCGTACCAGAACCCGCTGCGATACGACGCTTACGGCCCCCTTTAATAATTTCAGGCTTAGCACGCTCTTTTTTAGTCATTGAATTGATGATCGCTTCCATTTGATTGGTTGCTTTATCATTAACTTGATCTTTCATTGCATCAGGAATATTCGACATACCCGGCAATTTATCCATCATACCCATCATGCCGCCCATGCTTTTCATCTGCACTAATTGGTCACGGAAATCTTCTAGGTCAAAACCTTTACCTTTTTGAACTTTTTTCGCTAACTTAGCTGCTTTATCTTTATCAACTTTAGTTTCAAGCTCTTCGATTAATGAAAGAACATCACCCATTCCTAAGATACGAGAAGCAATACGATCTGGATAGAAAGGTTCTAAAGCATCAATTTTTTCACCCATACCGATAAATTTAATCGGTTTACCAGTTATATGACGAATTGAAAGTGCAGCACCACCACGCGCATCACCATCAGCTTTCGTTAAGATAACACCGGTCAACGGCAAGGCTTCATTAAATGCTTGTGCCGTATTTGCCGCATCTTGGCCGGTCATTGCATCTACAACAAACAATGTCTCAATTGGATTAATCGCTGCATGTAGATCTTTAATTTCATCCATCATCTCGCCGTCAACATGCAAACGACCTGCCGTATCGACAATCACAACATCAATGAATTTCTTTTTCGCATGGGAAATAGCAGCATTAGCAATATCGATTGGTTTTTGCGTGATATCACTTGGGAAAAATTCAACATCAACTTCAGCAGCTAAGGTTTCCAACTGTTTGATCGCGGCAGGACGATAAACGTCGGCACTCACAACCAAAACTGATTTCTTTTCTTTGTTTTTTAATAATAATGATAATTTAGCAACAGAGGTGGTCTTACCCGCACCTTGTAAACCTGCCATTAATAATACTGCTGGCGGCTGGGTCGCTAAATTTAAATTTTCGTTGACTTCACCCATTGCCAATTCAAGTTCGTTTTGTACAACTTTGATAAAGGCTTGGCCTGGGTTTAAACTTTTGGCAACTTCTTGCCCAATCGCACGTTTCTTGATTGCTTTAATAAAGTCACGAACAACCGGTAAAGCTACATCGGCTTCTAACAACGCCATACGTACTTCGCGTAATGTGCCTTTAATGTTGTCTTCTGTTAATCGACCTTTACCACTGATACTTTTCAGTGACTTCGACAATCTGTCCGTTAAATTCTCAAACATGTTTATGTCTCATAGCTATAAATAATTAGGATTTTGTGTATTATACGCATTTATGCTTTTTCAAAATAGTATTAACTTCTCATCCATTCAATAAAGCTTATAATGAAGGTTATTAAAAGCCATTTTTATGAGTAAAGGCAGTAATATATGAGTCAACTGGCAACTATCAGTGTTGTATTTTATTTACTAAGTGGCTTACTTGCTAGCCGCCAATTATTTTCACCTCAAGCAAAGTTAAGCTATCAGATTATTACCTTGTCAAGTGTCGCACTATTAAGCCACGCTGCTTGGTTATATGAAAACATCTTTTTAATAAATGGTCAAAATTTGCCTATTTTAAATGTTGTTTCATTGGTGAGTTTTTTAATTGCAGCGCTGTCATTGGCCATCAACAAAAAAATCAATACCGGCGTTCTGTTACCAATCGTGTATGGGTTTAATATTGTCAATTTTATCGCTGTGGTGTATTTACCAAGTCATTACATTACCCACTTGGAAGATAACCCGCAGGTTGGTTCTCATATTATTTTAGCGCTACTCGCTTATGCCATGATGGTCATTGCCAGTTTATTTGCATTGCAATTAGCCTATGTAGATTACCGATTAAAGAAACACAGATCGCCCATCGCAGGTTTGAATTTACCGCCTTTAATGACGCTTGAAAAAAGCTTATTCCAGTTTATTTTAATTGGATTTGTCCTCTTAAGTTGTACATTAGTCACCGGTTTTATGTTTTTAGATGATATGTTTGCAAGTGAAAGTGCACACAAGGCAGTGCTGACTATTGTTGCTTGGGTTATTTATGCAACCTTGCTATGGGGGCATTTCAAGAAAGGATGGCGTGGTCGTTTAGTGATCTATATTACTATTGTTGGCTCTTCAATGTTAACGCTTGCTTACTTTGGCAGTCGCTTTGTAAGAGAAATAATTCTCTGATCCTTTACTCAAAAATGTTCAATTCTAAGTGATACCATCTTGTTATGATAAGCAGTTAAAAAAGATAAACAGTTATCAGCACTAAACAAGATGGTTTATAAAACAGCCATTCCTTTGCTTAAAAGCAAGCCTCTACAACCCCACACCATAATATTAAAACGAGAGTATTAAAACGAGAGTATTAAAACGAGAGTATTAAAACAATTCATAAAACTCATTTCATTTAAACCGTTTCATTAAACAGTGTGTGGTTAACTAAACTTATTTGAGTTGTATTAGTTGAGTCCTGCAGCTTGGCAACTCTGTTGTACTATTTCGTTATTGTTGCCCTGTACTTTTTGAATACGTTTAGCGCGCTCACATTCCCATGCGTTAACTGGGTAGGTTTTATGCCAAGCGGTCATTAATTGACGCTGTTGACGACTCATTTTATAACTAGGATAAATAGTATCCATGTATAAATAAGCACGTGCAATCACACCTCGGCTTTGTACAGGCGGCTCTACTTTACGCTTTTCTATTTTCATTGCGCAGCTACCAAAGCTACTTTGAACATTACCTAACATTACAAAGTTATAATTGCTGCGACTCGCATTAACTGAACCAATCGCAGGATATAGATTGTACATATCAGCTTGCATATATCGGTATTCTGCATTGGTTTTTTCTGCACAACGTCGCCCTTTATAGGCTTTACCTTTACTCGTTATGCATTGTTTATCGCCACTTCGCCATTCAGTAAAATTACGTCCAAAGTTTTCCGCTGGCACAACATGTTCCCACTCAATGCGCTTTGCTCTTTTTTTGTATTTTTTACTTTCAAAGCCGGAGGTAGCAATTACATTTTTTTTGCTATCAAACTCTGCATCGCAATATAAAGTGTGGCGTTCTTGAGGTACTAAATAGATTTCTTTCTCTAATTTCTTTTTAGCACTTGAAAAGGATTGTATTTGTGTATTCTCAGCATAGGAAGGTAATGACAAAAATAGTATAGAGATAAACAGTAAAGGTTTGATAAGCATGCCCTATTATTCAAAAGGCGGCATTATCAATATTATTCAACACGCTGACAAGTGATTAATGTCATAAAATGACCATTATTGAGTTTTAATTGAGCGCATATAGAGTCTCAATAGTTACTTTACAGTTCGCTGTTCAGTAGTAGTTAGCGCTATATAGGCTGGTAAATAGCTAAGTAGGTAATTGAGGATTAGCAGAGCGAGTTTTCAATAATTCACATAATATCGTCAAAATACTTTTTTATAGGGTTTTTTGGAAAATCTACTTTGTTATATTTGCATTTCTTCGATAATATCAAGGCCATCATTTTTAATTTTTTTAAAAGCAACTATCGAGAGCACTCTTGAACGAAATACCCACAAGCGCATTATTTATTAGTTTAGCCGTTTTAATCATCATCTCAGCTTATTTCTCTAGTTCAGAAACCAGCATGATGTCTTTAAACCGTTATCGTTTACGACACTTAGCAGCAGACAAAAACAAAACTGCACTACGTGTTGAAAAACTATTAAACAAACCAGATAAATTGATCGGCTTGATATTAATTGGTAACAACTTAGTTAATATATTGGCTTCTGCGATTGCCACCATTATAGGTCAACGCATGTTTGGTGATGCAGGTATCGCTATTGCGACAGGCGTTCTGACACTAGTAATACTGATTTTTGCAGAGGTTACTCCTAAAACACTCGCGGTTTTATATCCAGAAAAAATTGCTTTCCCTAGCTCGGTCTTATTAGCACCTCTACAAAAAATATTAAGTCCATTAGTTTGGTGTATTAACGGTATTTCTAACGGTTTATTAAGAATATTTGGTATCAGTGTTCATAATCAAAGTGACAATGCGTTATCAAGTGATGAATTACGCTCTGTTGTGCATGAAGCCGGATCAATGATCCCTGAGCATCACCAACAAATGTTATTAAGTATTCTTGAGTTAGAAAAAGTCACTGTCGATGAAATCATGGTGCCACGTAATGAAATCGCTGCTATTGATATCAACCAAGATTGGGATACGATTTTAAAGCAGTTAAAACATCGTACCCATACTATGACCTTGTTATACCGCGACACTATTGATGACTCTATTGGTTTCTTACACGCACGTGACTCACTATTGATCCTGTTAAAAGAAGACTTCACTAAAACCACATTGTTAAGAAGTGTACGCGAGTTGTACTTTATTCCAGAAGGTACACCACTTAATACGCAATTGATTAAGTTCCAACAAAATAAAGAACGTATGGGCTTAGTGGTGGACGAATACGGTGATATTCAAGGGTTAGTGACTCTGGCGGACATTCTAGAAGAGATAGTTGGTGACTTTACCACAACCCGAGAGCCACATAGTTCAGAAGAGATCCACAAACAACAAGATGACAGTTATATTATTGAAGGTAGTTTAGGCATCCGTGACCTAAATAAAGAAATGGGTTGGTCTTTACCTACAGATGGGCCTCGTACTTTAAATGGTTTAATTCTTGAGCATCTTGAAACAATCCCTACCGCCAACATCAGTACACGCATATGCGGTTATCCAATGGAAATCATTGAAGTTGAAAACAATATGGTTAAATTAGTGAAAATTATTCCTCATTTATATAGTGAGGAAAATTAATAACATTAGCTCAATTAATAGCATTAGGTCATCTTGCATAATAATCAGCTAATCTAGCTATTATGACTGATGAAAAATTAGCTACTTTCTATCAAGCAAACCAATCGGTTTGCTTTTTTTTGCTCTAAATTTAGTGTTTAACAGCATTCCTCCTAACAAACTAGCTCTCCACTAAGATAATCATTGCAGATGGTCTGCGCCAACTTGTAATGATTGAAGTAAGTATGTGATCTTAATTTTTTACAACAGCTACTAAGCATCAATGATTGAAGTAAGTAAGTGTTCTTAATTTTTACGACAGCTACTAAGCATCAATCTTTTTGATTCTGAGAATAAAAACTATCAAATATTCTTTAACTGAAAAGGATCGTATTGTTTTTACAACGCATCGATAGCGTTCAATTAATAAGTGTTCAATGAATAGTTGAATTCAAGAGGAGATAAACAATGACAACCACTTCATATCATTTTATTGCAGGAGGCTTAGTGATTGCATATGAACCATGCCATTAACCACTTAAATACGAATACGATCCAAGCAGTAGCCAAGCCACATCCTTTAGCAGATGTCAGTCATTATGGTGTACAAAAAGCCAATAAAAGTAAGCTTCATTCTTTTGGCTTATCGGTGTTTGCGGGTGTTTTTATCGCCATTGCATTTGTTTTTTACGTTACGGTAACGACCGGCAGTGATGCTTCTTCTTGGGGCCTCACACGTTTAGCGGGAGGCACTGCATTTAGTTTAGGCTTAATACTCGTAGTGGTATGTGGAGCAGAATTATTCACTAGTACCGTATTGAGTAGCGTTGCCTGGGCACAGGGTAAATTAAGTACCCTGCAGTTAATCGGTTGCTGGGTACGTGTTTACCTAGGCAACTTTGTTGGGGCGATGCTGATTTTATTACTGATTTTTGGTGCCAAAATGTACCAACTTGACGGTGGACAATGGGGTATTAATGCACTGCATCTTGCACAGCATAAAATCCACCACACCTGGCTACAAGCCTTTTCCTTAGGCGTGCTATGTAACCTATTGGTGTGTTTAGGTATTTGGATGACATTTAGCAGTAAAGATATGTTAACAAAGTCATTCTTACTGATACTACCGGTTGCAATGTTTGTCAGTAGCGGTTTTGAACATAGTATCGCAAACCTATTTATGGTGCCTTTGGGTATTGTTTTACAACATACCGTACCAGCTGAGTATTTAATCTCATTGGGATATAACGCGAATAGTTTTGCTGACCTAACAGTGAGTCATTTTGTACTCAACAATTTAATCCCCGTTACCCTAGGCAATATTGTCGGAGGAGGCGTAATGGTTGGTTTAGGCTATTGGTTAATTTACCAAGATATTCCAGTTCCATTAACAAATGATGTCCCGTTACCAACAGAATCAATAACACCGACATCGATGACTCACAAATCAACATCAGACCTCGCTACGACGACTTATTTACCATCACAAGGAACACCAATTATGAACAATACCTTTTTAACTGACCTAACTGTTGCACAGTTAATGGATACAAAAGCTATCACTTTTTCAGGACAACAAACGGCAACCTCTGCTTTATTAGAGTTATCAGCACAACAAGCGCGTGGAGCAGTCGTTATTAATGAGCAAAAAGAACTACTTGGTTTTGTATCAGAGCAAGATTTATTACGTAACTGGTGGGCAAATGATTTTGAGTTAGATCAGCAGTTAAGTGTCGCTGATGTCATGCAAACTGAAGTATTAAGTGTCACTCCAGAGCAAAGTATTGCGGAGTTAATTGAATTTATGACCGTCGATAAAAGTATCTTATTCCCGGTTAGCGATTCAGGTGTTTTATTATCAAGCCAATACCTAAGTTACCATCAACGCCTTAATAAAGCGGCCGCTAAACGCCCTTCTATCTATCCAGTGATTGATAATGGTATCGTAGTGGGTACGATCACGCGCCAGCATATTACTCAACATTTACTGTTACAGATGCAGTTTCAAGAAAAAGATGTTTCTGATATTCAACAAAACACCACATCACATCAAGCGGCTTGATAAAGACGCATAACTTAAGCTATGTAACTCAAATGGCATAACTTAAAATGACACTGTCGAAGGTTACATAGCAGCTCAATAACAAATAGAATTAATCGGAAAAGTGATTAATTCTATTTTTTTGTATACTACGTACTAAACGCTTAGCTTCTGTAATAACACAATCTTTTAATGGGTTTTGCCCTAAATCATCTAACCAAACAAATGATAAACTACGATGCATATCTAACTCAGGAGTATTCAGTATGACTAGTTCACAACGCTCAACTTCTCTTTTTACATCTAACAGAGGTAAGCAGCCGACATAACTGCCATTTTTCACCAATTCTTTAATAACAGGGACACTTTCATATTCTTTCCACACATCAAGATGGTCAATTAAACCATGTACCGCGCTTTCAAAAATACGTCGCGTACCTGCTCCATGTTCCCTTAAAATCCAGCGGGCTTGCTCTAACTGTGCGAGATTAACTACCTTTGAATGTGCGTAAGGGTGATGGGTGTTAGTAAAAATGACTAAATGATCATCAAAAATAGCTTCTTGCATAACACGACTATCATCATTGCGCCCTTCAATAATACCTAATTCAAATTCATGATTTAATAACCCTCGAATCACCTCTTCACTATTTTCAATGGAGAGTTCTATACGTAGTTCAGGGAAGTCACTATCGATATTACTGATTAGTTTTGGCAATAGGTGTTCAGCGGCGGTTTGGCTTGCACACAATGATAAGGTACCACTGATTAAATGCTGATCTTTTAAGCCTTGATCAATTTGTTGTGCATTTTGGATCAGTTTTCGCGCCTGCGGTCTTAACCATCTCCCCCAGTGGCTTAAGGTTAAACGGTTTCCATGGCGAATGAACAAAGGTCGGTCAAGTAAGTTTTCTAATTGTGCTAAGGACATACTCACTGCAGATTGTGTCATGCATAAGTGTTCCGCGGCACGGCTAACACTTTCATTACTCGCGATCGCGTTAAAAACTTGTAACTGCTTTAAGGTGTACTTCATGAGAGTCCATTAATGACGTTATTGAGCTCTCAATGTAAAGCATCAGTTTTTTTGATACTTGATATAAAACAATTCACTAAAAAATAAAGCAAAAAAAAGGCTGCAAAGCAGCCTTAATAGTTATCTCATATTTACAGTTGTTGTAATTGCTCTGCAGACAATGAAATATCATCATTTTTATTGATACCAACACCCGCATCTATAATTGCTTGCGCAATCTCTTTTGCTTCAGCTAATGAGTGCATTGCATAAGTACCACATTGATATTCATTTAGTTCTGGAATTTGGTTTTGGTTTTCTACATTTAACACATCTTGCATTGCCGCTAACCAAGCTTGACCCACTTGTTGTTCTGTAGGTGCACCGATTAAGCTCATGTAAAACCCTGTACGACATCCCATTGGTGAAATATCGATGATTTCAACTTGATCTCCATTGAGATGATCACGCATAAATCCCGCGTACAGATGCTCTAATGTATGAATGCCTTTTTCAGATAAAATATCTTTATTAGGCGCAGTGAAACGTAAGTCAAATACTGTAATAGTATCCTTACTTGGTGTTTGCATGGTTTTAGCAATACGTACTGCTGGCGCTTTCATAATAGTATGGTCAACGGTAAAACTATCTAATAATGGCATAGGGTGTTTCCTTATTTCTTAATTAATTATCTATTTATTCATTTCAAGGATTGAGTTTGAACGATTGTGTTTAGTATTGCATCTACTAACTAGGCATAAAACAATCGCCATAACCAACTCGAATCCAAATCTTCTTGGCAACCTTTTAACTGTGTTGCATATTTTTTAGCACGTACATCCACTTTACGAGAGACTTTTACTAACCACGCTTTTTTGTTGTAACTCTTGCGTTTGTATCCTGTCCAACCCTCATGATAATTCAAATACTGGCCGTAAGCATCCCACTTCGACACACCGTTTATTTTATGCGTTTTGCTGGTGAACCAGCCCATAAAATCGATAGCATCATCAAAATCATCACGACTAGACCAGTTATTACCCGTTTCCCGTTGGTAGTCACTCCAAGTCATGTCTCTGGCTTGTGCATAACCATAGGCATCACTCGCTCGACCAATGGGTATAAACCAAAAATATTGCATCGGTGGCGCAGCATCATGTTTAAAGCTACTTTCTTGATACATAATAGCAATCGGTACATGAATGGGTGTCCCCCATCGTTCTTGCATTTCTTTGGAAGCACTATACCAGTCTCGATTTTCATAAAAAATATCACAAATATTTTCAGGATTTTTAGGAGGCGGTGTTGCACAGGCGATTAATGTGATAGGAAAAATTAAAGTGATTATTTTTTTAAATAAGTGCATAGCTTTACTTTAAACCTCTCAGTTAACCGCGAATAACGTATCGTTTTCCTATTTTATTGGCGCTAAATGAATAACATTAGAAAACAGATTAATAATAACCTAACACGTTATGCAGAGAAATTTTAACAGCACATACAAAGTACGTGCTGTTAGAGATGACCAGCTATCTGCTGTTTATACTTTTTTAGCGTTAGTAAAGTAATCGCTTAAAAAATCAGGAAAACTCAATGTGTCAGCAGCTTCAATGGCTTCACGCTTTTCAATTGAAGTTTGCTTTTGCTGTGCAAATATCTCCTCAGACCAAATAGAATAAGGTTGATCTTGTAGCTCGACTTTATACTGTTTTGCTAAACTCAATGCTAATGTACCATTATCACCCGTAGAATCTTTAATGCATTTTAAAATACGCGCAGAGCTGGTTTGCTCTGGGTCTTCAAAACGAGGGCTGATATGTTGCATTGCATTTTGATAGCGATTATCAACGCGCTCTTTATCTAATAACGACGCCATTTCAGACAGTTGTTGATTTAACCACTTTCCCCAACCTGCAACATCTTTAGTTTGCTCTGCGATGGTTAAAGTAAGTTCAGGTTCACGACCTCGTGTTACCATTTCATTAAAGTTATCCGCACAGGCTGCGTATTCTTCCTGTGATAACGTTGGTGATTCAACACTTGCACACCAAGTTAAAAATAGATCTAAGAAGTTCACTTGCTCTTCAGTAATACCTAATTTACAAAATGGATTAACATCTAAAGAACGAATTTCAATATACTCAATACCACGTGCTTTTAATGCTTGTGATGGCGTCTCGTTAGCTTTTTGAACACGTTTAGCACGAATAGAGGCATATAATTCGTTCTCTATTTGCAGAACATTATCATTAAGCTGAACATATTCGCCATCTTTGACCGTTCCCATCGCAGTAAACTTAGACTCTTTTTTAGATAACGCTTTACGCACGCTATCAAGGTAAGTGTTTAGGCTGTTATAGCAGATGTTTAAATCTGATTGAGAGCTATTGGTATAACCTAAATCACTCAAACGTAATGACGTTGCATAGGGTAAATAAATCGTTCCTTTACCTGTTGCTTCAAAGGGAAGTTTTGTTTCTTTACCTTGTAGGAATGATTTACAAATAGCAGGTGAAGCACCAAATAAATAAGGAATAACCCAACCATAACGCAGGTAATTTCGAATTAACCCCATATATCCAGCAGATTGAGCTGCTTGACCGGTTAACGGTGAGTCGTGCAATTCACCCCAATTATCCCAAAACGCAGCAGGTAATGAAAAATTATAATGCACGCCAGAAATAATCTGCATCATACTGCCGTAACGGTTTTTAAGACCTTGACGATAAGTCGTTTTCATTCTGCCGATATTAGATGAACCATACTGCGCTAATTGCACATTATCTTCACTCATTACATAACAAGGCATACTCATTGGCCAAAGGTATTGCTCCTTAGGCAAGTTCACAACCACATGATGATGAATATCATTAAGATAGTTAAAAAGTTGATCTACGCTAGTTGCAACTGGCGTAATAAACTCTAACAGACTCTCAGCAAAATCAGTGGTGATAGAAGTATGTGTAAGAGCGCTACCGTAAGCACTAGGGTGCCCCTCTTGAGATAGCTTACCATCCTCGTTTACACGTAACGTTTCGCGTTCAATACCACGACCGAATGCAATGAAGCTCTCAGGATGTTCGCTGAGGAAATTAATACGCTGTTGAAAATTCTTAGCCAAGTGTAAACCCCTAGGTGATTTTTTAGAGCGCTAACTCTACCACCTAAATTAGTTGAACTAAATAAGCATTTAATAGAAACAAGAAAGCAGTACTTAGAACAGCAAACAATTGATGTTTTGTTAAGCGTTTTTACTCCCTAATCAAGGCGCTTATGGAAAGATAAAGAATAAAAACATTAGGAACAAATAACGCAAACTTTTACCAATCGCGATATTAATAAAAGCGGGTCCTCTGGAAAGCTTAAGCCATCCAGCAAATAAGCAGATCACATCACCCACAATAGGTAGCCAACTTAATAATAATGCAATATTTCCCCACTTTTGACAGAACAATAATGTTTTGGGGTATTTTAAAGCCGCCTTTGCCTGTCCAAAATTAATATAATAACCGAGTAAGTATGTGACTACTGCGCCTAAACTATTACCTATGGTTACAGCAAAAAAATATTCCCATTTTAAAGATAACTGTTGCTGCAAGTAATAAATAAACAGCACCTCAGATCCACCTGGAAATAATGTTGAAGAGATAAAACCACTGCTAAACAGCAGCCAATAATCATTCATTTATTTTTCTTAAAGATAGCAAAGATAATTCTCTATTTTGCAGGAAAACACTCAAAAATCCTTCCCCTCTTTTTCCTACCCTTACTTTTTAAGAATAAGTATTGCGAAAGCATATAAAAAAGGCCACTAAAAAGTGGCCTCAATCAATAAGTGAAATTGTTATCAGCTTATCTAACCAACAATCGCTAATAATACACCAGCAGCAACCGCACTCCCTAATACACCAGCCACGTTAGGGCCCATTGCATGCATTAATAAGAAGTTATGTGGATTTGCTTCTAACCCGACTTTGTTAGCAACACGCGCGGCCATCGGTACTGCAGAGACTCCGGCAGCACCAATCAAAGGATTGATGGGACTTTTCGAGAAACGTCCCATTGCTTTAGCCATTAATACACCAGAGGCAGTACCAATCGAGAAAGCAATCGCCCCTAATCCTAAAATACCCAATGTTTCTAAGTTCAAGAACTTATCTGCAGATAGTTTAGAACCAACGCCTAAGCCTAAGAAAATCGTAACAATATTAATCAATTCATTTTGTGCAGTTGAACTTAAACGGTCAACAACACCAGACTCTCGCATCAAATTACCTAAACAGAACATACCAACCAATGGCGTGGCTGCAGGTAAAAATAAGATAGTCATGAATAACACCGCTAACGGAAAGATAATTTTTTCTTTCTTACTAACTGGGCGTAACTGTTCCATTTTAATTTGACGCTCTTCAGGCGTTGTTAAAGCACGCATGATCGGCGGTTGAATAATAGGAACCAATGCCATATATGAGTAAGCAGCAACCGCTATTGCACCAAGTAAGTCAGGTGCAAGTTTAGAGGCTAAGAAAATAGCCGTCGGCCCATCTGCTCCACCTATAATGGCAATCGCAGAAGCATCTGCAAGGGTGAATTCAAAACCAGGTACTAAGTTTAATAAAATAGCGCCAAATAACGTCGCAAAAATACCAAACTGAGCAGCTGCACCTAAAAATAAGGTTTTAGGATTAGCAATCAAGGCACCAAAGTCGGTTAATGCTCCTACCCCCATGAAGATAATTAACGGGAATACACCCGTTTCAATACCAATATGGTAGATGTAATAAAGCATGCCACCTTCATCATTAAAACCTGCATTAGGAATATTCGCTAAAATAGCGCCAAAACCAATCGGTAGTAATAATAAAGGCTCAAACTTACGTGCGATCGCTAAATACAATAGCAAACCACCAACGGCCATCATCACTAATTCAGGCCACTGGAAATTTGCAATTCCCGTATCGGCCCATAGTGTCATTAATCCATTCACGTTATCTTCCTTAACCTATTACAAACAGTGAGTCACCGACATTCACAGCATCGCCTTCTCTGATGTTAACGGCTTGCACTGTACCTGATTTTGGAGCACGAATTTCAGTTTCCATTTTCATCGCTTCCATAATCACCAGTACATCACCTTCGTCGACGTGATCACCCTTGTTTACGAGTACTTTAAAGATATTACCCGCTAAAGGTGCCGGTACATCCTCACCTTCGGCGTCAGCAGTTGGTGCTGCAGCTGACGACGCAACTGTTGTGTTCACCTGTGCAGCATTGGCTTTAACTGGAGAAATACCATCGATACTACCTTCTGGACCAACTTGTACGTTAAATAGTTGTCCATCAACCGAGACCGAGTAAGACTCTGGCGCATTTTTAGCTTTAGCAGGAGTGTTAGCAACTTTCATATCATCAGCACTTGGTACAGGCTCAAATGCATCTGGGTTGTTGCGGTTTTCTAAGAATTTAAGTCCGATTTCAGGGAACAACGCATAAATAAGCGCGTCATCAATCTCATTATCAGCAACTTTAACGCCTTTTTCAGCAGCTAGCTTTTTGAACTCAGCTTCGATCGATGCCATTTCTGGTTTAATATTATCCGCTGGGCGACAAGTAATTGCTGTCGCGCCATCTAATACTTTAGCTTGTAATTCAGCATTAACAGGTGCCGGAGTTGCGCCATATTCACCTTTTAATACACCCGCCGTTTCTTTAGTGATATTTTTATAACGCTCACCCATCAATACATTGATCACTGCTTGTGTACCAACAATTTGAGAAGTAGGCGTTACCAACGGAATTAAACCAAGATCTTCACGAACACAGGTAATTTCTTTTAATACTTCATCCATCTTATCTGCAGCACCTTGCTGTTTAAGTTGGCTTTCCATATTAGTTAACATACCGCCCGGTACTTGTGCTATCAAAATACGTGGATCAACACCTTTCAATTCACCTTCAAATTTCACATATTTTTTACGCACTTCGCGGAAGTAAGCAGAAATATCTTCTAATTTATGTAAGTCCAACCCAGTATCACGCGGCGTTCCCTCTACAATAGAAACTAATGTCTCCGTTGGTGAATGACCGTAGGTCATACTCATTGAAGAGATAGCGCTATCAATAATATCAACACCAGCATCAATAGCTTTTTGTTGAGTCGCTAAACTAAGACCGGTTGTTGCATGACAATGCAAGGCTAATGGGATATTGGTGCAAGCTTTAATTTTTGTGACTAACTCTTCTGCAACATAAGGTTTTAATAGACCCGCCATATCTTTAATACAGATAGAGTGAGCCCCCATGTCTTCAAGACGTTTCGCCATATCAACCCAACCATCAATGGTATGGACTGGACTAGTAGTGTAAGAAAGAGCACCTTGAGCATGAGCACCAACTTCAACGGCAGACTTAATCGCCGTCTCAAAATTACGCACGTCATTCATTGCATCGAAAATACGAAATACGTCTACGCCATTAGTGTGTGCGCGTTCAACAAACTTCTGGACCACATCATCAGCATAATGACGGTAGCCTAATAGGTTTTGACCTCTTAACAGCATTTGTTGTGGTGTATTTGGCATCGCCGCTTTTAAAGCGCGAATACGATCCCAAGGATCTTCACCTAGATAACGAATACATGAATCGAAAGTAGCACCACCCCAAGTCTCTAAAGACCAATAGCCTACTTTATCTAGTTTCTCTGCGATTGGTAACATATCGTCAATACGCATACGTGTTGCAAATAATGATTGGTGTGCATCACGTAAAACAACTTCGGTGATTGCGAGAGGCTTAGACATATTCACTTGCTCCTTTATTGATTCTTTGTCCATTAAACTGTTCGTGCTTTGCGGTATTGTTGCACTGCACTAGTGATTGCAGCGATTACCTGAGGGCTTACTTGTGTTTGACTTGCAGCTTGTGTAGCGACGGGTGCTTTACGCTTAGCTGAAATAACAGGTTTGTCTGCAGGAATATATTTAGCCATTAGATTTATACAAATAAATAATAAACCTAAAAACATATAAACAAATGCCATGCCGAGACCCAATAGCATAAATGCAGTAACTAAAGATCCTGTAATATCCATAAATGTACCCTTTCCTTTTCTAGATACACACTGAAACAGCCATTCAACAGATTAAAAATGAATATTTATTCAAATCTAATAAATATTTAATATGCTGCCAACAGTGGGTATTGAATACTTATCACGATTAAATCCATGTAAATAATAAACATCAACCACCAGAATACTTGATTTAATACGCGTTGAACATATGTATTTTCAGTAAAATAGTGTTTCACAGGGGCTTATTATAGTGGTTTTGGCTAAAAAATGAAAGCAATGGAATTTGACTCAACTTCCATAGTTTGCATTTAACAAAAAATAGTCTAATAAAGATGAAAGCAAGGGAGGTCTAAATCACTATTTAGAAATAAAACAAACTGACTATTTATGCATAATTATGAAGAAAACATGCATTTTTAAAGAAAAAATAAGCATAAAAAAATAAATATAGTCATTTATTATGATTAAATATTCAAATGGACTTGAATTTATAGGGAATAGATAAAATTAAATATGGAAATATAAAGAAATGGTGCGGGTGAAGGGATTCGAACCCCTGACCGCCTGGTTCGTAGCCAGGTACTCTATCCAGCTGAGCTACACCCGCATGGTGCTTAATATTATTGGGAATAATATTAATAAGCTCTAAAAACAAAAAAACTTACTTTCGTAAGCTTGTAAAGAATGGTGCGGGTGAAGGGATTCGAACCCCTGACCGCCTGGTTCGTAGCCAGGTACTCTATCCAGCTGAGCTACACCCGCCGCGATATTCTTTATGTTTTTATTTCAATTCTTAAGCTCACCGTCTTTTCGTGCAAATAGAAAGATGGTGCGGGTGAAGGGATTCGAACCCCTGACCGCCTGGTTCGTAGCCAGGTACTCTATCCAGCTGAGCTACACCCGCTTTAAGAATCTACAAGAATGGCGGTGGAGGAGGGATTCGAACCCTCGAACAGGCTATAAACCCGTTACTCCCTTAGCAGGGGAGCGCCTTCGGCCACTCGGCCACCCCACCGTCGTCTTGTTGGCGCACATATTACTGTCTTCTGAAAACAAGTCAAACCTTTTTAGCATAATAATTTACTGCTTGCTTGGTAATTAAACAAACTGCTTGTTTTTTATCTATTACGGTTGAATTTTAGACATAAAAAAAGAGCAATTAAGCTCTTCTTTAAATAACAATTCACTGTCTACTGTGAACTGGCTGCGTTCTTTTCTGCTTGAATACGCATATAAATCTCTTCACGATGCACTGACACATCTTTTGGCGCATTAACACCGACACGTACTTGGTTACCTTTAACACCTAAAACAGTAACGGTCACGTTGTCACCAATCATAAGAGTTTCGCCTACACGGCGCGTTAAAATTAGCATATCCTGCTCCTAAATTATTTTTATTTCATTTCCGTTAACATGAGTATGGCTCACTAAGCACTAAATTCATCTTTTATTTAGCACTCAGTTCACAATTTCTATTTTTCTTGCTTTGGTTCAGACTCTAGCTCAAATGCTTTATGCAATGCACGTACAGCCAATTCTAAGTACTTACTATCTACTAACACTGAAATTTTAATCTCAGAAGTAGCAATTTGGTGCATGTTAATCCCTTCTTCACCTAAGGTCTCAAACATTTTTTGTGCCACACCAGGGTGATTCCACATACCCACACCCACAATAGACACTTTAGCAATCTCGTTATTACCTTGTACTGAGTCAGCATTCAACTTAGTACAAACAACTTCTAACAATTTAGTTGCTTCAGCATAATCATCACGATGTACAGTAAACGTAAAATCAGTTTTACCATCACCTAATGTATTTTGCACAATCATATCAACGTCGATATTAGCTGCACCAATAGGAGAAAGTATTTGTGCTGCAACAGTCGGTTGATCAGGAACACCTGATAACGTTAGACGCGCTTCGTCACGATTAAATGCGATGCCAGAGATAACAGGAGATTCCATTTTATTTTCCTCATAACTAATTAACGTACCACCACCATCTTTAAAACTAGAAAGTACACGTAGTGGCACGTTGTATTTCCCTGCAAATTCAACAGAACGAATTTGTAACACTTTTGCGCCTAAGCTAGCCATCTCTAACATCTCTTCAAAGGTGATGCTATCAAGACGACGAGCATTAGGCTCAACGCGTGGATCTGTTGTATAAACACCGTCAACGTCGGTGTAGATTTGGCACTCGTCCGCTTTTAATGCAGCAGCAATCGCTACGGCAGACGTATCACTGCCACCACGCCCAAGCGTGGTAATGTCATTATCTTCACTGCGACCTTGAAAGCCAGCGACAACAACAATACGACCTTGCTTTAAGTGTTTTTGTAGATTTTCAGTTTCGACATCTAATATACGTGCTTTAGAATGGCTGCGATCGGTTTTCAATCGAATTTGATCACCGGTCATGGAAACCGCATCAACACCCAAACTATGTAACGCCATCGACAATAATGCGATCGTCGTTTGCTCGCCGGTTGTTAATAACACATCCATTTCACGTGCACTTGGTTTCTCAATAAATTCTTTCGCTAAAGCAATTAAACGATTGGTTTCACCAGACATAGCGGATAAAACAACCACAACATCATGGCCCGCCTCTTTTGTAGCTTTTACTTTGTCAGCCACTGCTTTGATTCGCTCCACAGTGCCAACGGAAGTACCGCCATATTTTTGAACTATTAGTGCCATCTTTATTCCTTGCTATACAGTTGGGTATAGACTCTTAATTATTATAAACGTTCAATTAACCAAGGTTCTACTAGTGCCAGTGCATCTTTTAATGCAGCAGGATTATTTCCTCCAGCCATCGCCATATCAGGGCGACCGCCGCCTTTACCACCAACAGGAATGGCAACAACATTAACCAACTCTCCTGCTTTTACTTTGTTAGTTAAATCTTTAGTCACACCTGCAATCAAACTAACTTTGTCATCACCGACTGTTGTCGCTAACACTACGATGCCTGATTGTAGTTTGTTTTTCATTTCGTCAACACTGTCGCGTAATGTTTTAGGGTCAACACCTTCCATATAAGCAACAACAACTTTAACGCCATTGATATCAATTGCTTGCTCAGTCAGATTTGAACCAGCTTCACTTGCCACTTTAGCTTTAAGTTGCGCTAATTCTTTCTCAAGCACTTTATTACGGTCCAGTGTTTGTAGAATTTTTTCACCTAGAGTGAATGAATCACCTTTGACTAAATCACAGGCTTTGTTGAATTGCTCACGCAGGTTTTGCAATACATTGCCAGCAGCATCACCCGCAGCCGCTTCAATACGACGAACACCTGCAGCAGTTCCTGCTTCAGAAGTAATGATAAATAACCCCATATCGCCCGTACGTTGTACATGCGTACCGCCACATAGTTCAGTAGAGAAATCGCCCATTTGTACAACACGTACCATATCGCCATATTTCTCACCAAATAATGCCATTGCACCTTGGTTCTTAGCTTCTTCGATATCCATCAATTTAGTCACAACTTCATAGTTGTTACGAATTGCTTGGTTAACAATGTATGTCACTTTATTAAGTGCTTCAGCAGATACTGCTTCAAAGTGAGAGAAATCAAAGCGTAATTTATCAGCATCACATAACGACCCTTTTTGAGTCACATGCTCACCTAACGTTTGGCGTAACGCTTCATGTAATAAATGCGTTGCAGAATGGTGTAATGCAATTGATTTACGACGTTTAGCATCGACTTCAGCTTCAACAGACTCATTCGCTTTGATAGAGCCCATACTCACATAACCAATATGTAAGAAAGCATCAGCAGATTTTTTAGTATCAGTTACAACAAAAATACCATTGCTCAACTTAAGCACACCTGCATCACCAACTTGACCGCCTGACTCAGCATAAAATGGTGTTTCAGCTAGTACTATTTGTGCGTTATCACCTTCTACTAAACTATCAACAAACTGACCTTCTTTGATCAAGGCTGTCACGGTAGAAGTGCCTGTTAGCGTTTGGTAACCAATAAACTCAGTTTTGTCTTCAATTTTTAATATGTCGTTATAATCTTTACCGAAGTTATTTGCTGCTTGAGCACGCTTACGTTGCTCAGCCATTGCAGAGTCAAACCCATCTTGGTCGATAGTTAGCTCTCGCTCACGCGCAATATCTGCGGTTAAATCAGCAGGGAAACCATAAGTATCGTAAAGTTTGAAAACAACATCACCAGGAATAATGGATCCCTGTAAAGCATCTAATTCGTTATCTAGAATTTGTAAACCACGCTCTAGTGTTTTACCAAACTGCTCTTCCTCTAAACGTAAGATTTTTTCAACGAACTCTTGTTGCTGACCTAGTTCAGGGTAAGCATCGCCCATCTGTTTAACTAGCTCTTCATAAATACGGTAAAAGAACACTTCTTTTGCACCTAATTTATGACCGTGGCGAACTGCGCGACGAATAATACGACGTAATACATAACCACGTCCTTCGTTAGACGGCATCACACCATCGCAGATCAAGAAACCACATGAACGAATATGGTCGGCAACAACACGTAATGATTTATCTTGTAAATCTTCTGCGCCGGTTACATCCGCTACTTTTTGGATCAAGCCTTGGAATAGATCGATATCATAGTTTGAATGACCGTTTTGAATAATCGCAGAGATACGCTCTAAGCCCATACCCGTATCAATAGATGGATTAGGTAGGTTTTCCATTGTACCGTCAGCACTGCGGTTAAATTGCATGAAAACGATATTCCAGATTTCAATGAAACGGTCGCCATCTTCTTCAGGAGTTCCTGGAGGACCACCCCAAATGTGCTCACCGTGATCGTAGAAGATTTCAGAACATGGACCACAAGGTCCAGTATCGCCCATTGACCAAAAGTTATCAGACTCATATTTTTTATCAGGTGATTTATCACCAATACGAATTATTTTGTCTTCTGGTACACCGATTTTATTCGCCCATAATGAAAATGCTTCATCATCACTTTCATAAACAGTAACAAGTAACTTTTCTTTTGGTATTTTCAAAACGTCAGTTAAGTATTCCCACGCAAAACCAATGGCATCTTCTTTAAAGTAATCACCAAAACTGAAGTTACCCAACATCTCAAAAAAAGTATGGTGACGAGCAGTGTAACCAACGTTATCTAGATCGTTGTGTTTACCACCAGCACGAACACAACGTTGGCTTGACGTTGCGCGAGTATAAGCTCTTTTTTCAGTGCCTAAAAAGGTATCTTTAAATTGATTCATACCTGCATTAGTAAATAACAAAGTAGGGTCATTATCAGGGACGAGAGAACTACTGCTCACGGTTTGATGCCCTTTCTTACCAAAGAAATCCATAAATCCTTGGCGAATATCAGCGGTCGATTTAGTCATGACTTATTCCATGTAAAAGTGTCAATTTAGGTATTCTTAAAAAAGTGAGTCTTTAAGGGCTAAATAGATGAAAAAATAAATGGAGGCTAATATATCATGCTGATGGTGTGGGTGAAAGTAGGGATAAATAGAGTGTTGACAATAATTTAGTCATTAATATACCCGTTCCGAATAAGCAAAACTGCGAACTTGCCGTTTATAGGATTTAGATTATACCTGCACGGCTCTTTTTTCATTAAAGTAAGCTTTAAACAAGCTTATTTATCAGCATCAGAACAATCATTTCTATCAATGTTAATGAAAAGATAAAACATTGCTTTTAATAGGTTTTTAATGAGAAAGATTTGTAGGTTATCGAAGGATTATCTAGCACTATAGAAAAAGAGCCGCTATTTTTTGATGCTATCGCAGGGTGATAGAGGTATCGATGACTCGTTACAGCCTCCGTCCCCCAAATATAGAACTTTATTATAATTATTTACGGCGCAAATAAATGCAGGTAAAAATAACCTTGAATAATTTAATTCAAAGGTCAAAAGTATTGGTTATCCATCGATAACCAATAAGAGCTTACTCAGCGACTAACGTTTCAATTCGGTAAAAACCTTCACCGTTAATACCTAGTGTTTCCGCTAAAAACGGTAAACTATGTTGCATCTCTTTTTGTAACGTCCAAGGTGGATTAATCACAATCATGCCACTAGAGGTCATGCCTCTCTCTTCTTTATCCGCTTCAATCGCCAATTCATAGAGTTGAATATTTTGAATACCTGACGCTTTTAAGGATCTTTCCATTTTTGAAATTAATTGTCGTTTCACTACTGGGTACCATAATGCATAAGTCCCCGTTGCAAAACGACGATGTGCAGCAATTAGCTTTTCAACCACTTCATCATATTCGGTTTTAATCTCATAGGAAGGATCAATTAATACCAAACCACGGCGTTCCTTAGGTGGCATATTAGCAATTAGTCCTTGTAAACCATCGCTATTCGCCATTTTAATGCTGCGATCGCCAGAGAAGTTACCGCGCATATTAGTAAACTCATTCGGATGTAATTCAAATAAGAACATACGGTCTTCATCACGACGCATTTGGTTACAAATCATCGGAGAACCAGGATAAGACAATAACGCCCCTTCCCCATTAAATGCTTTCACTTGATCTAAATAACGTGCCACAGGAACTGGTAAATTAGTTAAGTTCCACAATGCACCGATACCATTATTGAACTCACCGGTTTTTAACGATTGCGCAGAGTCTAATTGATAAGCGCCACAACCAGAGTGTGTATCTAAATAACAAAAAGCTTTGTCTTTTTGTAATAAGTAATCAAGGATAGAAGTTAATACAGTATGCTTTAAAACATCTGCAAAATTCCCAGCATGGTATGAATGGCGATAACTCAGCACAAAAACTCCAAAAAAATAAAAAAATGACTGCCGTAGTATAAAGAGTTTCGCACTCTATTGCGCTAAAAAAGATAGCCGAAAATTAACTACCTATCATTACTCTATTTCGCTCTCTCCTTGTTTTATAAACTAGTATGTTTAAGCAAAAGTTAAGTAAAAAGCAGAAAAACAAACACTTTCATCTGTTTTCAATATTATTAATAACACTCAAGACTACTTGTAATAGCACTCTCTACACAGTCAAATTTTAATGCTTTTAGTTACGTTACTGTTTTTATAAGCTTTAACTTTTTAGAAACGTCTTTAGTAATCTTTCTTCCAATACAAACTTCTTCAGTCAGCAAAGGCAGTGCTATGGGGATCTACAGCACATATCAATTTTCAGGTGAATTTTTCGGTGGTATTATGGGTGGGTTATCCTATAAACTAGCTGCTAGTAGTGGCTTATTTTTATGCTTAACAGGGTTAATGATTGTCTGGTTTATACTGTCTATTGGCATTTGTAACATCCATGACACGAGCAAAATTGGTACTTTTACGTTTGCACTTTTATATTTACATTAGGCATAAAAGATCAACAACAAGCCAATATACTCATTAGCGATTGCTAGCATTAGAGAGCGCGTTAGAAGTTGTTGTTATTGCAAAAGAGCAGATTGTTTATATAGAAGTAAATAGGCTATTTGTATCAAAGCGAATACACAGCGTTTTCAACGACAACAAGCGCAATACATTTTAGGTAATAGTTAAATCACTATTACAATCAAATATTTTACATAAATAAGTCGAAATAGCGGAGCAAAAAACATGTTTAACCGTAGTGTAAACAAAGTAGTCCTAGTAGGTAACCTAGGTAAAGATCCAGAAATGCGTTACACCCAAAATGGTGGCGCAGTGGCAAACTTTTCAATCGCAACCACTGAAAGCTGGAAAAACAAACAAACAGGTGAATACGAAAATAAATCTGAATGGCACAACATTGTTGTATTCGGTAAATTCGGCGAAATGGTCGGCCAGTATCTGAAAAAAGGTGCAAAAGTTTACGTTGAAGGTAAATTACAAACTAACAAGTGGCAAGGTCAAGACGGTCAAGATCGTTACAAGACTGAAATCATTGCTAATGATATCCAAATGTTAGATGCTCGCTCTCAAAACGCAGGTCAAGGTCAGCCATACCAAGGCGGACAGCAGCAACCAGGTGGTTACCAAAACGCACCACAACAACAAGCTGCACCAGCACAATCTTGGGGTAATGCACCACAACAGCCACCAGCACAACAAGCAGCGCCTAGAATGGCACCAGCTTATCAGCCACAACAAGCGCCGCAACCTTCACAACCTGCTCCGCAACAGGCACCTGCTCCACAACGTCCAGCAGCACCACAAGCTCAACCAAAACAAGAGCCTGCAGCGTTTAACGAGCCATCAATGGATTTTGATGACGATATTCCTTTCTAGAATTGAGTTATCTTTTTAAGATGATTTGTTAAATTGTAGAATAGTAAAAACCTAGCACTGCTAGGTTTTTTTATGTCTGTAATTTGAAGTGTTAAATTCACTTGGCTTTATTTGAGTTGATGCTTTTAAATAATCAATATCTCTGACCTGCAGCATTTCCACTATAAATATTGCAACGTCCCACGCTTTTACATGATTAAAAATTTACAAGTGAACTATATCTCTTTTTTTTATCCATTAACCAACGTAATGTAATAATAATATTTTCATCATTAACTCTGTCGAATTTCCACCGTTAAAATGACATTTTTTGAGTTAATAAAACTGTTATGTGCCAGCGCAATTAATATAGTTTTGTATTCCAATAAATTATTTTAGAGGTATAAATGGTCGATCCAACAGAGTGGATATGTAATAAAGAAAGTACTTATTCTAATTTAAGCTCTGATGCGAAAAAAGCTATCGGCGAATTTTTCCTAATATGGAGCTACTTTGAATCGGAAGTTTTGAGCTGTAATGCGAATAGAACTAGCTTTACAAGTTTAGCAAGCACTTTACTAGATTCTGAAAAAATATCAGATATAGGATTAGATGAACTGGTAGTCTATTTTCAAAATCGATATGTCTCTGATGGTGTATTCAATGATAAGTATGATGCTTTAGAACTAGAAAAAAGTCGAAACCCACCTGAAGTAAATGAAATGTTGTTAAATGGAACTAGCCAGCAGGTAACAAAATTAATTGGTTGCTTATTCATTGTATATCGCTTTAGAAATAACCTATTTCATGGTCCTAAATGGCGTTATAAGCTTTCTGAACAGAAAAGTAATATGAATAAAGCTTGCCAGTTTATGATTAAAATTATAGATAACACATAATGTGGACGTTATGTGCCAGAAACTTCCGCAAACGAGAGGATTAATGTTAAATATCTTGTACGAAAACATTCAATGGGTATTTTCTGGTGTGGGGGTACCTATACTGGTTTATTTGCTATTGGGGAAACGTAAGGAAAAGAGTCCCCCTCAAGGAAAAATCAAGGAATATGCTGACATTAGAGCTAAGGGAATTGAGCAAGAGTCCATAGTCGAAGTTCAAGAAGATGACTATCGCACGTCTATAGGTAAGCAACATAAGTGGTTAAGAGAAGACGTTTTAAGTATTAAACTGCGTGATATGGCTTCATTTTACTCTCTCGACACAGTTAGTGAATTAGAAGCTTATGAGCGTGGGATAAAAGAACTTCCTATGGAATTAATTGCAAATATTGAGTCTTTCTTTTTTCTACGAAAAAATGTTTTAGATGGCGAGTCACGTTTTATATTCAAGAGCTTCAATTTAAGTCATGAATCTCTAGAAAACTTATTTGATCAGGGTTTTTCTCCTTCAATAGCTTGCTGTCCGTTAGAACGTCACGATCTGTTTTGTTTTATCGTTATGCATAAAGAAGAAAATGGGTTTATGCGTATCGTTGTTTCTGATTTGGTTGGGTCTTTCGCTTCTAGCGGAGGTGGTAGAATGAACATTCAATACTTAATTAACATATTGATAGACAGAAATATCTCTTGTTATAACCTTCCTATTTTAACAACAACCAAAGAAGACTGGGAGAAGCTCCAAGGTAACACTTATTATGATCCAAAATTATTTCATAGGCTTGGAGCTGCTGATCGTGATTGCATGGATGTGTTCTACAACTGGTATGATGAAACAGTTGAAGTTCATAGAGAAAGAAATGGCACATAATCGGGTAGCCGGAGGTATCTAATCTCCAGTCCCACACCACCCTGCATTCGGCTCCGCACAAGGCAGTTCATCTTATGATGAGTAGTGAATATTAATCCACAAATCCTTTAATGACATCAAACCTTGTCTGGCTAAAAACGCATTACTGATCGCACTATTGATCCCTTTATTTTTCGAACTACGACAAGATCCTTTACCGAGTTAGTTAAGAGTAAGGGTTTTGACCTAACCTTCTTCACCCTTCGTGCCTTCGTGGTTAATCGGCTTTTGACCTACCCCTCTTTCCCCTTCGTGGTTAATCGGCTTTTGACCTACCCCTCTTTCCCCTTCGTGGTTAATCGGCTTTTGATTTTAAAAGATGGCAAACAACCACGAAGCCGCTGCGCTGCACGAAGGACACGAAGAAAACCCACAATGTTAGTTAATAGTAAGGCTTTTGACCTAACCTTCTTCACCCTTCGTGCCTTCGTGGTTAATCGGCTTTTGATTTTAAAAGACAGCAAACAACCACGAAGCCGCTACGCTGCACGAAGGACACGAAGAAAACCCACAATGTTAGTTAATAGCCCCCTGTGTCAGGCTTTTGACCTAACCTTCTTCACCCTTTGTGCCTTCGTGGTTAATCGGCTTTTGATTTGAAAAGACGGCAAGCAACCACGAAGCCGCTGCACTGCACGAAGAACACGAAGAAAACCCACAATATTCATTAATAATACTGTTTTTGACCTAACCTTCTCTCCCCCTCATGCCTTCGTGGTCAATCAGCTTTTGATTTTAAAAAACAGCAAACAACCACGAAGCCGCTACGCTGCACGAGGGATACAAAGAAAACCCACAATATTAGTTAATAGTAAGGCTTTTGACCTAACCTTCTCTCCTCTTCGTGCCTTCGTGGTTAATCGGCTTTTGATTTTAAAATACAGCAAACAACCACGAAGCCGCTACGCTGCACGAAAGACACCAAGAAAAGCTACAATGTCAGTTAATAGTAAAGGTTTGAACCTAACCTTCTCTCACCTTCGTGTCTTCGTGGTTAATCGGCTTTGGATTTTAAAGGCAAGAAAATAAAAAAAAGAAATAGGTTAAGAGTAAACCCAGTCTGACACAGGGGGTAACCTAAAAACAAAAAAACGCATGTCTAATTGCTTAGACATGCGTTTATATCATCTAACATATCGTTAGATAAGTTTGTTCTACTTACAAATTAATAACATTAAGCCATTACTAACTTTGCGATCAAAAAACTTAAAGTGCTGTTTCTAAGATTTGACGAGAACGTGCTAAATCTATTGTGCCGTTTTCACCAAGTTTAGTCATTCCATGCGCTTCTAAACTTGCCATTGCAGTATCAATATCTGCTTTAGTTAAGTCGATTTCAGTTAATGATACAGGTGTTTTCATTGCCGAGAAAAAGGCTTTTGTTTTCTCGATAGCTGCATCAATACGTGCATCATCAGAACCTTCTGTAATATTCCAGATACGCTCTGCGTATTGTAATAATTTTGCTTTTTTCTCTTCACGACATACTTGCATAATAGCAGGTAGAACGATGGTTAAACTACGACCGTGGTCTACACCAAAGTTACCTGTTAATTCGTGACCAATCATGTGTGTTGCCCAATCTTGAGGAACACCTACACCGATTAAACCACTTAATGCTTGAGTCGCAGCCCACATTACATTGGTACGCGCTTCCATATCTTGCAAGTTATCGATCAGCTTTGGACCTTCTTCAACTAACGTTAATAGGATACCTTCTGCAAAACGATCTTGAATTTTTGCATTAACAGGGTACGTTAGGTATTGCTCCATTACGTGAACAAAACCATCAACAACACCATTAGATGTTTGGCGTTCAGAAAGGCTTAACGTAGTTTGTGGATCAAGCACGGCAAACTGAGGGCGTACAAGTGGATTACCAAATGCTAATTTTTCTTTACCACGCGTAACAACCGCTCCTGAATTCGTTTCAGAACCCGTCGCAGGTAGTGTCAAAATACAGCCTAATGGTAATGCGCTTTCAATTTTGCCTTGTTTAGCAAGAATATCCCATGCTTCTTCACCTTCAAAATTCACTGCAGCGGCAATAAATTTAGTACCGTCAACAACAGAACCACCGCCTACCGCTAATAAGAAATCAAACCCTTCAGCACGAACGCGCTCTACGGCTTTCATTAATGTATCGTATTGTGGGTTTGGCTCAATACCTGAGAATTCATCCCAGTTATGGTCAGCCAGCGCAGTAACAACTTGATCATAAACACCGTTACCTTTGATAGAACCGCCGCCATAGGTCACTAATATTTTTTTGTCTTTTGGAATGCTGTTAGTGATCGCTGCAATTTGACCTTGACCAAAATGGATTGCGGTCGTGTTGTGGTAACTAAAATTGTTCATCTATTACTCCTCTAAAACGATTGTTGAACTCAAGTAATAAGTGCAATCGTTTATTAAAAAAATTTTTTTATTGCTGAAACGGAATATTTGAATACATGATATTTGAATATCATCGAATCGACTTTCATAAAAGCCCTATACGCTTCTGCTTTACATTTTGATCAAATATGGAAACAACATGGGCCAAATATTGATCAAATATGGCACATCGAAATAATTATCATTCTAATTAAATTGCGCACAACTTAATTACGCGGCAATTATATCTCGCATTGAAACGATAACGCAAGTATATTGTGCACAATGTAATTATTTAACGGATTGAATATGAGTAACGATAAGGTTGATTTGAAAGTGAGTGAAGGTGAAGAAGTTGGTAATAATTTAGTTGGTAATAGTTCAACTAATGATTGCACAGCTAATAACTGTTCAATAATAGAACCTGGTTCTAACTTAGCCATTGAAAAGCAACTGTGTTTCTCTTTATACAGCACAGCTAATGCCATTGTTCGTGCGTATCGCCCGATGTTAAAAGCGCTAGACTTAACTTATCCTCAGTATCTAGTGATGATTGTGCTTTGGAGCAATAACGGTATCAATGTAAAAGATCTTGGACAGATATTACATTTAGACTCAGGTACCTTAACACCTTTATTAAAGCGCCTTGAAAGTAAACAAGTATTAATGCGAAAACGCGGTGAAGACGATGAACGCGTACGCGAAATATTTTTAACTGAGCAAGGTATCAACTTAAAAAAACAAGCTGAAGCCGTTCCAGAACAGATGTTATGTAAAGCAAAATTACCTCTACAGGAATTACTCGAGTTAAAAAAAGGCTGTGATAGATTGTTTGAAAATTTAACTGAAGAATAATTGATACAGTCACTATAAGTAACTGTCTTATTTTCTAACATCGGAAAGAATTTTTATAATAGATAATCTTTTATATTAGGCACCTTTTTATAATAGGCACTTTTTATCATAAATAACCTTTTATCATAAGCAACCTAAGGTACTCACTTATCTCAGTTTTATCTGTAATGTGAAACAGCAACTAAATGATGAAATAACTAACTATTTTATCATTTAGTTGTCACACACTCACTCTAGACTACTCGTTTTTACATACAGAAGGATAAAGTGAATGAAAGGCTCTATTTCTCGTCGTGACTTCCTCATATTAACAGCAAAAGGTGCAGGTGCAGCCGTTGTATCATACGGTTTAATGGGCTGTGCAACTGATGATGATGACAAGCAAACAAAAAATAGTATTAGCTTCAACCATGGTATTGCCAGTGGTGATCCTTTAACGGATGCCATTATTTTGTGGACACGTATAACACCAAGTAACGATGGTGAGATAACCGTGTCTTGGGAGATAGCTATAGATCAGGCTTTCACTCAATTAGTTAACACCGGTAATACCACCACCAGCGCAGCAAGGGATTATACAATCAAAGTAGATGCTATCGGTCTTTCGGCTAGCACAACTTATTATTATCGTTTCATCAGTAATGGCACAACATCTTCAATTGGTACCACTAAAACCTTACCTGATGGCTCGCCTGACTCCGTTAAATTAGCTGTATTATCCTGTGCAAACTATCCTGCAGGTTTTTTTAACGTTTATAACTTAGCGGCACAACAAGATGATTTAGATGCCATCTTACATCTCGGTGATTATATTTATGAATATGGCCGAGGTGAGTATGGAAGTGATAATGCGGAGACATTAGATCGTCAAGTACTGCCGACAACTGAGATCTTTAGTTTAAGCGATTATCGTACTCGTTACGCTCAATATCATAGCGATCCTGACTTACAACTCTTACACAGTAAAGTACCTTTTATTACCGTTTGGGATGACCATGAAGTAGCAGATGATACCTGGAGTGAAGGAGCTGCAAATCATAATGAGGATGAAGGCAGTTTTGAAGATCGTAAACTTGCAGCGTTACAAGCTTATTTTGAATGGTTACCTATTCGACCTTGGAGTGAAGGTAATTATGCAGAAATTTACCGCCAATTTTCATTTGGTGATCTCGTTGATTTATATATGCTAGATACACGGGTTCTAGCACGAGAAAAACAACTCGATTACGCTGATTATTTCGATGGTAGTGTTTTATTTGATGAAGCAACGTTTAACCAAGATCTCTATGAAACTGAAAGAACTATGCTGGGCGCGGAGCAATTACAATGGCTTAAGGATAGTGTGAGCGTCAACAATGGGCGCTGGCAATTATTAGGTCAACAAGTATTGATGGGTGCAATGAAGTTGCCGGGTGCAGTTGCATTAAATGCGATGAGTACAACTGATTATGCTGAGTTAGGTACATTAGCTTTGTTAGCTGGGCGCATTAAAGCAGGAGATTCTACCATAACCGCAGATGAGCAGACTTACTATGAAGCTAATGCAGATAAACTCACGGCTGATGCACTTAGTTTATTATCTTTTCCAGAACTGCCATATAACTTAGATGCATGGGATGGGTATGCGACAGAAAGAGATAAAATCTTGGCCATCTTTAATGACGCGTCAAAAAATTTAGTTGTGGTGGCGGGCGATACGCATAATGCGTGGGCAAATGAGTTATCTAATAGCGATGATAAAGTTGTTGGTGTGGAGTTTGCAACGGCTTCTATTTCCTCCCCTGGTCTTGAGTATTATTTAAGTATTAGCGACGATGCAATAGAAAGCACAGAGGATGGTTTTGTGTCTTTGATTGAAGGACTTAAATATTCAAATGCTAAAGATAGAGGCTTTTTAACACTCACCTTCACTCAAGAGAAAGTTAAAAGTCAATGGCATTATGTCGACACAATTCTTAGTTCAGAATACACAGAGCTGACTGATCGACGTAAAGTAGCAACGAGTAATGTTGATCAACCAAGTTTAACCTTCTCATAAAATGAGCTTATACCATTCCGATTAATTTTCGGAATGGTATAAATATGCTACCGGCATTGAGTATTCTCGACTAAAAAAAGACAAATACTATAAAGTAAGCACTAAAAGTTAACTGCTAAACTCAGCAAGTTAAATCAGTCACAAAACAGTTATTTTTCCCAATCTAAAATCACTTTACCTGACTTACCTGAACGCATCATATCGAAGCCTTTTTGGAAATCATCAACACTAAAATGATGTGTAATTACAGGCGTTAAATCTAAGCCCGATTGAATAAGACTGGCCATTTTGTACCACGTTTCAAACATCTCTCGACCGTAGATACCTTTAATCACTAAACCTTTAAATATAACCTGATTCCAATCCACTGCCATCTCTGCAGGTGGAATACCTAATAGAGCGACTTTACCGCCATGGTTCATATTTTTTAACATGCTATTAAACGCAGTTGGGTTACCAGACATTTCCAAACCAACATCAAAACCTTCTGTCATACCCAGTTCAGATATTACATCTTCCAGTTTTTCATCTTTGACATTAATAGCACGTGTTACGCCCATTTTTTTTGCAAGATCTAAACGGTATTGATTAACATCAGTGATCACCACATGACGAGCACCAACATGTTTTGCAACAGCGGCAGCCATAATCCCAATGGGCCCAGCACCTGTGATCAAAACATCTTCACCCACTAAATCAAAGGATAACGCGGTATGAACCGCATTGCCAAAGGGGTCAAAAATAGACGCAAGATCGTCAGATATTTGATCAGGGATCTTAAACGCGTTAAACGCAGGCAATACTAAAAATTCAGAAAAAGCCCCTGTTCTGTTAACGCCCACTCCACTTGTATTACGACAAAGATGAGTACGTCCACAACGGCAATTACGGCAATGTCCGCAAGTTATATGCCCTTCTCCAGAAACCCGATCGCCAATATTAAACCCGCGAACCTCTTGCCCCATGCCAACCACTTCACCTACGTATTCGTGACCAACTACAAGCGGAACAGGTATCGTTTTCTGTGCCCATTCATCCCAATTGTAAATATGGATATCTGTGCCACAAATTGCTGTTTTTTTAATGCGGATAAGCAAGTCATTATGGCCAACTTCAGGCTTATCAACTTGTGTCATCCATATCCCTTGTTCAGACTTTAATTTCGCTAACGCTTTAATTTTCATGACCAATTAACTCCATCTCTTGTCCAACTTTAATGAACGCATTAATCGCAGTATCAAGCTGTTCACGCGAATGTGCCGCTGACATTTGTGTACGAATTCGAGCTTTCCCTTTAGGTACAACAGGAAAAGAGAAAGCAACCACGTAAATACCTAATGCTAAAGCGCGCTCAGCAAACTCCGCTGCAACTTTTGCATCACCTAACATAATAGGAATAATGGCATGATCGGCTCCTCCCATAGTGAAACCGGCGGCCTCCATACGTGTACGGAAGTGCGTTGAGTTTTCCCATAGTTTACTGCGAAGATGCCCAGATTCAGCGAGTAAATCCAGCACTCGAATCGATGCAGAAACAATCGCAGGTGCAACCGAGTTAGAAAACAAGTACGGGCGAGATCGCTGACGTAACCAATCGATTACTTCCTTTTTGCCTGAAGTATAACCACCAGAGGCGCCGCCCATGGCTTTACCTAAAGTGCCGGTAATAATATCAATGCGGTCAATTACATCATGGTATTCATGTGTGCCTGCGCCATTTTCGCCCATGAACCCAACTGCGTGAGAATCATCAACCATTACTAGTGCATCATATTTATCAGCTAAGTCACAAATGGCAGGTAAGTTTGCCACTACGCCATCCATTGAGAACACACCATCCGTCACAATCAATGTATGGCGAGCACCTGCTTCTTTAGCGGCAATCAACTGTTGCTCAAGTTCTGTCATATCGTTGTTGGCATAACGAAAACGCATTGCTTTACACAAACGGACACCGTCGATGATCGAAGCATGGTTTAATGCATCTGAAATAATCGCATCTTCTTTATCTAAAATAGTTTCAAATAAACCCGTATTAGCATCAAAGCAAGAGGTATAAAGAATGGTGTCTTCTTTACCTAAAAAAGTAGACAGTTTTTGCTCTAAGACTTTATGCGAATCTTGTGTACCACAAATGAAACGTACCGATGCCATCCCAAAACCATGCTCATCCATCCCCTCTTTCGCCGCTTGAATAAGCGTTTCATGATTAGCTAAACCTAAATAGTTATTAGCACAGAAATTTAACACTTCTTGTCCTGTAGAGATTGAAACAGAAGCTTTTTGCGCAGAGGTAATGATACGTTCAGACTTGTATAATCCTTCATTCTTCACTGTTTCTATTTGTGTTTTGATTTGTGCATAAAATGTAGAAGACATAAACTTTCCTTCTTTAAGTTGTCATTGCTCAAGTATAAGTGCTTAAGTAATTTTTTATTGTGATGGCTTCAGTCGTTAATCTTTTATATGGAATTTTTCATATAGAACATTGCTATAGAAAACGACATATTAATGTTGCTTATAAAAAGTATAATAAAGCCGAATAAATTGATTCTAATTGAAACCGATTACAACTATTAGCCCCTAAAATGGAAAACCATTGATGAATTATGGTCACAAATAAACTGATTGCATTATTACCTGATCTGGCCACATTTATTGTTGTTGTCAATGAAGGAAGCTTTACAACGGCAGCGAAAAAGTTAGGAGTGACACCTTCTGCTTTAAGCAAATTAATCACACGTTTAGAAAGTGCATTATCGGTCAAGTTGTTTGAGCGAACCACGCGCCGCTTATTGATCACCGATGCGGGTAAAAAAATATATCAGCAATCGACTATCATCGTTGAGGCCGCTCAGCAGGCAATCGATATTTCTAGTTTAGAACATACCGTCCCCTCTGGAACGTTAACGGTTGCCGCACCAAAAGCCTTTTTAACGATTGTATTACAGCCACTAGTCACGCCTTTTTTGACCAAATATCCGAAAATTCAACTAAAACTAAGAGCATCAGACGGTGATATCGATATGATAGCGCAAGGGATTGATGTGGTGTTTCGCTTAACCGATAAACCCACTGAAGGGTTGATTATGAAAGAGATTGGCAAAGTTAATTTAAAGCTTTGTGCAAGCCCTGAATATATCAAAAAAAGAGGTTGTCCGACTCACCCACAACAGCTATCAGTGCATGATTGTTTATATTTAGGTGAAACGGCGATCGACCATATTTGGGAGTTCATGAAAAAAGAGGAAAGACATGTAATTGCTGTGTCTGGACGCTATGCCGTCAATCATTCTCAGATGCGTTTAAACGGTGTAAAAAATGGTTTTGGGATTGGTATATTCCCTGACTTTGTGATTAAAAATGCGTTACAAAATAATGAAGTGATTGAGGTACTTGCAGATTGGGAAATCAAAGGAAACTACGCGGGTGTAATAGCAATGCAATATGCCCAAAATAAATATATGCCCTCTCGTTTAAAAGTGTTTACTGAGTTTGTAACAACACACTTAATGAAAGACACCTTTAATGAAGATGATATTAATGGAAACGTTGTTAATACAGAATAAGAAAGCTAAACAAATAAATAATTAAATAATTAAATAGGAATCTAATAGTAGTCTGTTTAATGTTAATGATTAGTTATGCCTACAACACTAAAAGCTAATTTAGTATCGTAGGCATAGATTGCATATTATATATTTAAGTTAATGATTTAATGGTTTAATGAATGATTAGTTTAATGAACAAATGGCTTAATTAAAACACTAATAAACCAAGTGAAATAATAACGCCAGAGCCGAATAACGCCATGATGCAGTATCCCATCACATCTTTAGCCCCTAAGCCTGCAATTGCTAACGCAGGTAATGCCCAAAAAGGTTGGATCATATTCGTCCATGCATCTCCCCAAGCAATGGCCATCGCAGTTTTCGCAGCATCAACACCTAATGCAGCACCTGCTGGCATCATAATAGGTGCTTGAACAGCCCATTGACCACCACCTGATGGTACAAAAAAGTTTACAATCCCAGCACTTAAAAAGGTAAATACAGGGAATGTTGTTTCATTTGAGATTGAAACAAAACCCGCTGAAATAATACCAGCTAACGAATTACCTGAATCACCCACTGCAGTCATCATACCCATGATACCTGCATAGAATGGGAACTGTAATAATATGCCTGAACAGTTTTTAGCGCCTTGTGAAACCGAACTTAATAAACTCTTAGGCGTTCCATGTAGCAAGATTGCAGAGAATAGGAAGGTGAAGTTAACGATATTAAGATTAAGTGCAAAACCATTATTAATAAAATAATAAATAATGTAAGTAAAGCCCATTGCTCCTAGTAACATTGACAACACACGGCTATTTTCCAAACGTTCTGCAGGTGTCATTTTTTCCTGAGAGTCCGTTTCTTGATCGTTTAATGCTTCAGCCTGTAACTCTTTACCTTGAAAGTTTCTACCTTTTGAATCTTTAGCTTGGCCAGTACCTTGCAGTGCAGATTGCTCTTTTAATAATTGTGCATCAATAGTGATAATATCTTTTCCAACGGGATGCATTAAACGATTCAAAATTGGAATAGTAATTAACATCACGGCAAGAATCGTCAAATTCATGGTTGAGAAAATCGTTTCAGATGTTGGAATTGGAGAAGTTACCGCGCCATTCGTCACAGCACTCAAGTTAGTACCACTTGCTAACGCTAATGGGATCGAACCAGATAAGCCCGCATGCCAAAATAAAAAACCACTATAAGCAGAAGCGATTAACAGACGGTAATCCACTCCCCTTACACGAGAAGCAATTTCACGCGCGAAAATAGCACCAACAACTAGGCCAAATCCCCAGTTGATCCAACAGGCAATCGCACTAATAAAGGTCACTAATAAGATGGCTTGATTTGGTGTTTTAGCAATACTAGCTAGTACCGCTAGTTTACTTTTAAAAGCGGGAGCACTGGCCATGGCATGCCCTGTCACAACGACCATCGCCATTTGCATTGAGAAGGTTAATAATTTCCAAAACCCACCAGCCCACGCATCAACAACTTGTATTGGACTTTGCCCTGTACTCGGCATCACCAACACAAAAACCGCTAGAGTTAATACAATCGCAAAAATAAAGGGATCCGGAAGGTAACGTTGAAGTAGAGTCACAAAAAACTTACTGAGTCTTTGTAATACACTGAGTTGTGCTACGTTCGTATTCATAAAATTTCCTTATTATATCGTTGTTGTGATAATTATCTTTTTTCGATAACTATCGGTTTTTTGGTAATCGCCGGTTTTGTGATAATTACCGGTTTCTAAAAATCACCTGTTTTGTAATAGTGAATATGCTCACTATCAATGTTCCTTTAGCAACGATCCATTAACTAAACGCATTAATAAAAACATCATCATGGTCGTTATAGTGTTGGGATATTTTGCTTGATTTAGTAAAAGTTATGCCGTGGTAACCAATGCAATAGTTACCGACAATTGAGTTTAAAACTGATAATTTACAGACCGAAAGATTACTTGCTTGAGGCCTTATTCACATCAATAAAATGCTAGTTAATGCGAATAAAACCACTAGTAAAGGTTTAACGAGATAGCAGCATCGCTACGCCCATTCCGCCACCAATACAAAGTGTGGCTAACCCTTTCTTATGTTCGCTACGCTTCATTTCATGCAATAATGTCACTAAAATACGACAGCCAGATGCACCAATAGGATGCCCTAATGCAATCGCACCACCATTTACATTGACTTTTTTGGTATCAAGCTGAAGCTCTTGATTAACTGTCATCGCTTGCACTGCAAACGCTTCATTAGCTTCAACCACATCTAAATCTGCAACCGTCCACGCAGCTTTTGCTAATGCTTTTTTAGTCGCTTCAATTGGGCCAACGCCCATAACTTCTGGGTCAACGCCGGCACTTGCGGAGGCAACAATAGTGGCCAATACAGGTAAACCTAGCTGTTCTGCTTTTTCTTTAGAGGTAACGATCACCATTGCTGCGCCATCATTAAGCGTCGAAGCATTACCCGCGGTCACGGTGCCATTTTTTGTAAAAGCAGGACGCAACCTAGCTAACCCTTCCGCAGTACTGTTAGGGCGTATCTGCTCATCATGCTCAACAATAATGGAGTCGCCTTTACGCTGAGGAATACTGATTGGCACGATCTCTTCAACAAACTGACCTGCGGTTTGTGCTTGAGCAGCTTTTTGCTGCGAATGCGCAGCAAAGGTATCTTGTTGATCGCGAGAAAATGCCCAACGTTCTGCAATATTTTCAGCTGTTTGTCCCATGTGGTAATCATTAAAAGCATCCCATAAACCATCACTGACCATGGAATCAACTAATGACCAATCCCCCATTTTTTTACCATTACGACTTTGTGGTAAAACATGAGCGGCTTGGCTCATACTTTCTTGACCACCTGCCACTACCATTTGTGCATCACCATTAGCAATCGCTTGTGCGGCTAGTTGAACTGCTTTTAAACCAGAGCCACAGACTTTATTAATGGTCATTGCAGAAACAGCGTGATCAAGGCCTGCGTGAACTGCAGTTTGACGAGCAGGATTTTGTCCACAACCCGCAGTCAATACTTGGCCTAAGATAACTTCATCAATATGTTGCTTGAAGATAGGCTGCTTGATTAACATTGATGCTAATACTTGACGGCCTAATTCGACTGCACTTAATGATGACAAACTACCATTAAAAGAACCAATCGGAGAACGACCCGCAGCAACAATAACAATTTCCATAGTGACCTCTTTACTCGAATAATTACTTAAATCAACTTAGCTATTTACTTAAACATAGCTACTTAGTTATTTAGTTATTTAGTTATTTAGTTAACTAAACATAACGACCTAGTTAAAACACCATTTCAGGAACATGCTCGGGCACGATCAAGCGACCTTGGGTTTTAGCTTTAATTTCTTCAACCGATACACCCGGCGCACGTTCTTTAAGTACAAAGGCATTATTTTCAATCTCTAACCAAGCTAAATCAGTTAATACTTTCTTAATACAACCTTTGCCAGTTAAAGGTAATGAACAAACATCTAATAACTTAGAGTCTCCATTTTTAGAAGCATGTGTCATGGTAACGATGATATTGTCAGCGCCAGCCACTAAATCCATTGCACCACCCATGCCTTTTATTAATTTATTCGGGATCATCCATGAGGCAATGTTGCCACTCACATCCACTTCAAATGCGCCTAATACCGTCAAATCAACATGCCCACCACGGATCATCGCAAATGACTCTGCAGATGAAAAAATAGAACTGCCAGGCACTGCCGTAACTGTTTGTTTACCAGCATTGATCATGTCTGCATCGACGTTTTCAACGCTAGGGAACGCCCCCATTCCTAATAAACCATTTTCCGATTGCAGCATCACTTGCATACCATCGGGTATAAAGTTAGCCACTAAAGTGGGAATGCCTATTCCTAAATTAACGTAATAACCGTCTTGTAATTCACGTGCCACGCGAATTGCCATTTGATCTCGAGAAAGTGCCATAAAATCACCTATAAATATGCATTGAACTAAGCATGTATTGAATTAAGCATGTATTGAATTAAGTATGTATTGAACTAAAAGAAATTATTCGCTGGTAGTACAGTTTTCAATACGTTTTTCGAAGGTACCAACAATAACGCGGTCGACATAAATACCCGGCGTATGAATATGAGCAGGATCAAGCTCCCCCACTTCAACTAGCTCTTCTACTTCAACCACGGTAATTTTTCCTGCAGTTGCCGCCATTGGGTTAAAGTTTTGTGCCGTATGACGATAAATCACATTACCGTAGCGGTCTGCTTTCCAACCTTTTACAATTGCAAAATCGCCCGTGATTGCTTCTTCTAGCAGATATTCACGCCCGTTAAAAAAACGTGTATCTTTACCTTCAGCAACGGGTGTTCCAACACCTGTTGCGGTATAAAATGCGGGAATACCAGCACCACCAGCACGCATTTTTTCAGCTAGAGTTCCCTGTGGAGTTAACTCTACATCCAACTCTCCATTAAGTAGCTGTTTCTCAAACAAAGCGTTTTCACCAACGTACGATGACACCATTTTGCTAACTTGCTTGTCCTCTAACAAAATGCCTAAACCAAAACCATCTACACCGCAGTTATTCGAGACTATGGTCAGATTTTTTGTTTGTAGCCGCTTAATCTCAGCAATCAGGTTTTCAGGAATACCACATAAACCAAAACCACCAGCGATCACCGTCATGCCATCTTTTAAACCACTAAGAGCATCTTCATATGTTGTCACTACTTTGTCGAAACCAGCCATAGATCCACCTTTAAATACAACGTCATTTTAATTTTCACCAGTGTGCCTCATACTCATTAATTAAATAAATTTATTATTTTTATCTATTAATTTGGTTTTGTTATGAATGTAAAACAACTTCGTATTTTTTTAGCCGTTGCACATACCCAAAGTTTTGCCGAAGCAGGCAAGCTTGTACACATGTCACAACCCGCGGTAAGTTTGTCGATTAAGAGCTTAGAAGACTCCTTAGGAGGACGCTTATTTACTCGTACCACAAGGAGTACTTTGTTAACCGCAGAAGGACAAAAACTACTGTCTATGGCTAAATCCTTAGTCGATGCATGGGATAAGGTAGAAAGTGAGCTAAAACAGAGATTTACATTAGACAGAGGTAAAATAGCCGTCGCAGTTATGCCGTCTTTCGCAGCTTCTTTAATGCCCAAAGTATTGATGTATTACCGACAAAAAAACCCTAACATCAGCATCGAAATTCACGATGTATTAACTGATACGGTTGTGGAAATGGTGAGAGCGGGAAATATTGAAATGGGCATCTCCTTTGAGCCAGAAAATACTCAAGATTTAAACTTTCAAGCGTTATTTAATGATCGTTTTATTGCCGTAATGCATCATAATTGTTCGCTCAAAAATGAGAAAGAACTCACATGGAAACAGTTACTTGAATACGATTTTATTACCTTACAAAAACCTTCAAGTGTTCGTCACTTGATAGAAAGTACTTTATCTAAAGAAGGGATGGAGTTGCACGTGGCTTTTGATGCCCACCAATTAGCAACCGTGGGAAAAATGGTCTCACAGGGCTTAGGTGTCGCTGTAGTACCTGCTTTATGCGAAGCACAAATGCGCGAGCAAGGTGCTATTTGCTTGCCTATTTCAGCACCAATAATTTCTCGTCATGTGGGTATCATCACAAAAGCTAAGGTACCACTTTCCATTGCTGCACAGGAAATGATCGATACCTTAATTGAAACATTTAAAAACATCTCCGTTCATTGAGTTGGAGATAGCAGGTTCTTAAACAGCAACTGATTCCCAACTTCATAAACTGCAACTACATAAACTGCGACTGAGTAAGCCGCAACTTAGCGAACGAGGATAATGACTAATTAAATGATGTTAATTCACCACGTAAATCAGTAGTTAATAACTCTTTTACTACTTTGTAGGTTAACTTTTGGCTGAGTAAATAATATAACTTAGCAATCACAGATTCTGTGGTCATATCTAAGCCACTAATAACACCTGCTTCGCTTAAAGCATGGCCGGTTGCGTAACCTTCCATATTGACACTACCCTTTAGACATTGGCTGCAATTAACAATTAAAATACCGCGATCACTGGCCTCTTTTAAAGTATTTAATAATTGCGGGTCTTGCTGTGCATTCCCTACTCCATAGGTTAATAAAACCAACGCTTGTAACGGGCTTTTTAATAGGTTGTCCAACACTTGCCAATCTAACCCGGGGAACAGGTGCAATATTGCAATCGATTGTTGTTCAATCTTGCCAATCGTCAAGCGAGTATTAATCGATTTTTGTTTTTTGCCTGCGACGTTTCTAATCTCAATTCCCGCTTCTAACAGCACGGGGTAGTTAGGCGACACAAATGCGCTAAAACCGTCGGCATGTTGTTTGGTGGTGCGGTTACCTCTAAATAATTGATTATTAAAAAATATGCAGACTTCATTAATAGGATGATGGGCAGCAATATACAAAGAGTTTAATAGGTTTGCTCTAGCATCTGAACGTAATTGTGAAAGGGGTATTTGCGAGCCAGTAATGATCACAGGTTTGCTCAAACTTTCAAAAATAAACGATAATGCAGAGGCCGTATAAGACATAGTATCGGTGCCATGCAAGATAATGAACCCGTCAAAGTCATGGTATTTATCTTGAATATCCGTTGCTAAAACCTGCCATGCCTGCGGTGAAATATCAGCAGAATCAATCAAAGGTTCATATTCATGAATTTCAAATTCAGGCATATCCTGATGATAAAACTCAGGCATATTTTTAATCGTTTCAGATAAATAACCAGCAACGGGAATAAAACCATTTTTAGAAGGTTTCATACCGATAGTGCCACCGGTATAAGCGATATAGATACGTTTTTTTTCAGCCATTAAAATCTCAGTTGTTTATATATAACGATGAGGTAGAAACTAATTAGTTTCGTTCAGATAAGTTTTGCTTCACGATGTCAGAGTCTTTTTGTGCATAAAATTTTACTTCAAACGCTGTGTCATCACTTAAAAACTCTACTTTATGCCAATACTCAGGAGGTGAAATTGCAGATTCTCCAGCAGGAATAATAATCTCTTGCTCTATTAAACCACGTCGTTCACTGAATCCATAAAACTTTAAATGACCGGAAGTAACACATATTTTACCAAACACTCCAGCCTTAGTATTATGTTCAAATAAAAATAGTTTGGGAATATTACTTTTAGTGAATAGAGGCGTACTTTTATAATTTATAAAATCATCGGGTATATTCATAACTGCCTTCCTTTTAAATCACAAAACAAATAGCGACCGTAATATAACCTGCCACTGTAAATTTTACTGTACAGATACTGTTACAGATGTAGGTACTGTATCTGCTTCATAATAAGAATAATAGTGGACATTTTTATGCCCTAACTTAGTAATACACATACTTTTTGTTAACGACCACTTCAAATAACCAACTTTCCATGTCAAATTTTCATTATTTCGAAAATAACACTTAAAACCAGTTTTCTCACAAGTCACCCGATTGCGCGTGAAGATGAAGCAAAGCACCGAGATCGTAATCATGAATTTGCAGACTCTTTTGAAAGTAACGATTTACCATCTCATCAACAATAAAAGAGATGAGAATCACCTTTATATAAGATACCTCTAAAAATCAAAGGGATGCTTTATAACATCCCTTTTTTGTTATTAATCGTTGCTCTCTGGCAGCAGCTTACTTTTTATCAGCTTACTTTGCTGCAAATGCATTCTTTCAGCGAGTTCCCCTTTTTCAATAAGGTTTTTTGCGTATAATCGCAGCCTATCAACAATAGAGCTCATTATGCGAATCCATGCACTTCATTCTTTATACGACCATCGTTTAAGTCAAAGCACACGTCCTTTTCTAGCGCGAGGTGGTAGCATTGCACGCTGTAAACACTGCATGCTACTTCCCTACTTATGTATTTGTTCAATCAAACAAACTGTCAGTAGCCGAAGTGCTTTTTTATTATTGATGTATGATGATGAGATTTTAAAGCCAAGTAATACGGGACGTTTAATCGCAGATCTTATTACGGATACACACGCTTATATCTGGTCTCGTACTGAACCCAATACAAAAATGTTAGCGTTGCTAACAGATCCACAATGGTGCCCTATTGTTATATTTCCTGCCGAATATGCAGCGCAAGAAAGAGTGTTACCCATTGAGTCATCTATTCCCTCTATTCTCAAAGATAAACGACCTTTGTTTATTTTATTGGATGGCACCTGGGCGCAAGCTAAAAAAATGTTTCGTAAAAGCCCATACCTAGATCAGTTTCCAGTGTTATCTTTTGCACCGGAAAAACTATCACAATATATAATGCGTAAAGCGACTAAAGAGTGTCAACTAGCAACGGCTGAAGTCGCCAGTTTGGTATTGGATAGCTTAGGTGAAACAGACAATGCATATCTGCTAACATTATTATTTTCTACCTTTAAAGAAAACTATCTGCTTGGCAAGTCTCGACAGCAGCTACCTGCGCAAAACAGCCAACAACTTTTAATTGCTGCATTTGCCAAGCAACAAGACAAAGCTTAACTCTGTAAAAATTAACATTGTCGAAATTAATATTGGCAAAATTAACATTGTCGAAAATTAACTGACTTAAACCTTTGCTGGTTGTAGGTTTATTTAATCCGATTTTAGGCGCCTAGTTAATTAGTTAATTAGTTAAGGATGCTTTAATAAAACGTAGATTCGAATAATAAGTCCGGTGTTTATACGCTTTTTACTTAGCCGGCTTGTTATTAGCAACCGCAATCACTTCGTTTAAAATAAACGACACTATCCTTTGTAATTGCATAAAGTCGAATAAGGGCAAATCACCTGCATCAATAGGTTGATCGCAAACAATGCCAATGATATTAGCATCTTCTTTATAGAGGAATGGCTTTTGTAGCACGCTACGGTGCAACTCTATTTTAGGAAAAGCTTGGTCACGATAACCTTCCACCAGCACTAAGTCCAAAGCCTGTGTATTTAATAATGCAAGCTGTTCGCTTAGTTGACTATCGTGTGCTTGCTCATGTTCGTGAAAACAAATAGAACGATGTGTGCCAGCTAAAATTACTTGTGAAGCACCCGCTTTACGTAAACGGTAGCTGTCTTTTCCAGGCTTATCCATTTCAATATCATGGTGGCTATGCTTCACTAATGCGACCCGCAAGCCTTGTTCAATTAATAATGGAATAAGTTGTTCTATTAATGTTGTTTTACCTGTTCCACTAAAGGCAGCAAAACCCAACAAAGGTACCGGAAATTGTGTTAAATAAGTCATGATTTAACCTTATGAAAATAATTAAAGACACGTTATCATAATCGATTCATTACTCCCTCAGCAATTAGATTTAAGAGTTAAATATGCCCTACTTTCAAGAATTTATTATGTTAACCATTGTCCACCTTCTAGCAGTCATGAGCCCAGGACCTGATTTTGCGATTGTACTCAGGCAGAGCATAAGTTTTGGTCGCAAAACAGCAATAATAACCAGTTTAGGAATAGGATCTGGTATTTCTATACATGTTTTATATACATTATTGGGAGTAGGTTTATTAATATCTCAATCAGCTTATCTGATGGTCACCGCTAAAATATTAGGGGCCGCTTATATTACTTACCTAGGCATTAATTTATTACGTAGTAAACCTAACCTAGCGCAATCCGCCTCTATTGCCGTGGATAATGACCCTAAGCAGCAAAAAAAAGCATTTATGATTGGTTTTATGACCAATGTATTAAACCCTAAGGCAACACTTTTTTTCCTCGCTATTTTCACTACCATCGTCAGTGCTAATACACCATTAATCGTACAATCTATATACGGATTATGGATCATAATTTCAACTGCAGCATGGTTTTGCTTAGTCTCATTTTTATTTTCACAACAACGTGTTCGTCAGAAATTTTTAAACCATGGTCATTGGTTTGATAGAGTGATGGGTATTATTTTATTAATCTTTGCAGTAAAACTACTCATTGAATTAATATAAATGGTTAAGTGAAGGAAATAAAAAACCAGTGCCATGCAGTTTTTTAATGCTTTAGCACTGGTTTTAACGTTTTTACTCAATTTATAGCCTCAACTTATAACACAACAATTTGCGCATAATACTTAAGCGATAGTCATTAAGGTTCAGAAATTAAGGTGCTGTATTTAAGGTGCTTTAGTTAATAGGCAGAAGCTAAGGCACAGAAAAACCTTTTGAAGCAACCCAGACTCGATACCACTGCTCAGTATTCATTTTTAAAGCTAACGCCGCAACAGCCTCTTTAACTCGTTCGATTTTACCTGAACCTATTAATGCCACAGGGTTTGAAGGATGCTTCAGTACCCAAGCAAAAATAACTTGTGTGATAGACGTTGCACCCAGTTCTTGTGCTAATAGCTCTAAACAAACTCGTAAGCGTTGGGCTTGCTGCGTTTGCGCATTGAAGATAGTACCACCAGCTAAACAAGACCAAGCCATTGGACGCACGCGCTGTTGCTGTAGCTGATCTAAAACTCCATTTTCAATAACATCAAAATTAATGGGATTGATTTCAACCTGATTGGTGATTAAAGGTTCACTCAAACGGGATTGTAATAGTTCAAATTGGGATGTAGTAAAATTAGACACACCAAAGTGTTTCACTTTTCCCGATTGCTTAAGTTCGCTAAAAGCTTCTGCCACTTGATCCGCATCCATCAAAAAGTCAGGACGATGCACTAATAAGGCATCTAACTGTTCAACACCCAAACGTTGTAATGAGTTTTCCGTTGAGCGAATGATCGCAGCTTTACTACTATCATAATGTGAAACTCGATGCTCACCTTCTGCCGCGGCAATACCATTAATGCCAAACTTAGATACAATTTGAATTTGCTCTCGCATCTCAGGCGCTAATGCCAATGCTTCACCAAATAATACTTCGCTATCACCATAAATAGCAGCATTATCCACCGTAGAAATACCTAACTCTACATGTTGCTTTAAAAAGGTTAAACGCTGTTGCGCTGTCATATCCCAAGCGCCTAAACGCCAATACCCTTGAATTAACTTAGAAAATAAAGGTCCCTCTGGTGCCATCAATACCTTGTCAACTAAACTCATAACAATGCTCATAAAAATACTCACCCCATCATTGGCTATAAAATAAAAACAGACACTAGACTATCAGCATCGAGTATAAAATATCCCCCTTCGAATGTATTAATAAAAAGTCACTTGTGTCGATTGTATAGAAGAAAGGTACGAATGATTGATAACAACAAAAGAGAAGTGAAAAGCAACAATCAAGGAAATAAAGTATGGGTGTAGGCAACGGCCTGAAAACAATAATGAAAGTAAATGGGGCTTTATAGAAGTAAAACAAAACTTGGGTTCAGTTATAAGTGAAAGGAAAATGCAGAAATGGTTAAAGAAACAAAAGCACTAAAACGAAAAAACTGCTTACCCAATCAAGTTGAATAAGCAGTTATCTATTTTTATTATGTATTCAGGTATTGAGTCGCCTGATAGACAATAAAGTTAGCTTAGAATGATATAGCCATACCTGCAGCATAACCGATTTCTGAATCATCAGTATCATCACCAGCTACTTCTAAATATGCTTTAACGTTGCTGTTGAAAGAGTAAGCAGCATTTACGAAGTATTTATTAACATCATCAACGCCAGCGCTATCTGTATCAACTAAAGACCAAGCCGCAGAATAAGCCATTTTGTCAACAGTATAAACAGCTGCTAAACCAAAGCTAGTTAAATCAGCAACACCAGAGTCATTATCAGTTGAGCCTGCAGAAGCAGCTAATTCTAAGTCTGTAAATGCGTAACGCACTTCTAAAATAACACTTTCAGAATTATAAGGAACAGCCGCTGCAGGAGGAGTAGTTGTAGCAGCAATTTCTGTATCAGCGTTACCGTAATACACAGTTAAATCAAGACCACCAAAACGTGCACCTAATTTAGCATCAAGAGAGTTAAAGTCATCTGAATTTTGGCCTGTATTAACTAGGTAAGAGATACCACCGTAGTAGTTACCTTTATCTAATGTGTATTTAACAACTTGCTTACCGTCAGTATAACTTTGAGAAGAATTATCGATACCAAACTCGTAATCGTTACCGATACCCTGGTCATCTGCGATAGTAACTTGTTGACCAGCAGTTATAGTACCCCATTGAGCAGAGCTTAAACCAACATAAGCGTCATCAAGTGTTACTGGTTCATCATCTTCACCATCCATTTCAACAACACCAATGGCTGTAACACCGTGACCAATATCGTAACCAGCTTTAAAACCAAAGTCAGCGTCATCAATGTTGATAACTTTGCTGCTATTATCTGCAGTGCCTTTTTTTGCTTGAACTTCAACGTCACCGTAAACTTCAAAAGTTGTGCCGTTTGCATCGTATACTGTTGCACTGTGTGCCGCAGTTGCTGCGAATAAAGAAGTAACTATTGTAGCTAGAATTGTTTTTTTCATTGTCCATCACCTTGTTGCTATTAAATTAAATTTAAATTAATTGAATCCTTGAATTACTTAATTCTGTCTAAATCCGGTGTAATAACATTATGTTGGTTATTTACACACCACAGATGTTTAAGTGCGGAATAAAATTACCACACAAAACTCAAGGCGGAAACAGCAAACGCAGTTAGATGACGAAATGTCACAAATTTAAGCAAATAAAAGAATAATAATTTGACTTAGATCTCAAAAAACAATGAAACTTAAATTGAAAACATAAGAGAAGTGTCCGTTTTTTTGTTATTTTCATGTTAAAAAACAACAAAGCATTAACTTTATTTCTCTGATTTAACGAAATTTAACCTTATTTTTTTTAAAAATTGCAATTTAAAATTGATTAATCCGGTCTACTTATTCCTTTTGTCTAAAAATAATCCTCTAGCAAAGCAGAAAAAACAGAAATATAAGATCTCATTTAAGTTTTTCCTGCTTTTACTTGATTTGTAATTACATTAAATAGACAACAACGTCTCTGATACTGATCCAAGCAATAATTAGCCAATACTGAGTCAACCAACAATCATCCTATGTTCTTTATATTAATAATGAAAAGCTCTTGATAGTGAATAAACATTGATAGTAAAAAAATATTAAATAGGGAATATATAGTTATTTATCAAAATGGCTATAGCAGAAATATTTAGCTTACAGAGTAAGCATATTGTTAAAGCTCCTTATTAAATAGTCAGCGCAACAGCCTTATAGATATAGTAGAGGAACAATCTTAATCACCGAGTATTTGAAATAAAGTAGATCTTCATATCTGTTGGTTAACAGACGGGGGAATAAAGAAACGACAGCTTTGTATCTGAGCAGTCCTTTAAGGTCAAACCAATGCAGGAACCTTATATCCCTAAAATGCAAAAAGCCTGTAACACAATTAAGTATTACAGGCTTTTCTAATGTGGGCGGTGATAGAAGATTCGAACCTATAAACCACCCCCTCTGGTCCAACTCTTTATTCGCTTCGCGACGATGCGCCACCAAGCTGCGCTAATCACCGAGTATTTAGAGGTTCAGAAACGAAAAAATCCTACTTAGCAATAACGCTAAGCAGGATTCTTAAAGGTGGTCGGTGATAGACGGAGCAGCGAAGAAGCGCCAGCTTCATCTATGAGCAATCTTTTCAAGCGACAGCTTTGTGTCTGAGCAGGCCTTTAAGGTCAAACCAATGCAGGAACCTTATATCTCTAAAATGCAAAAATCCCGTAACAAATTAATGTTACGGGATTTTTTAATGTGGTCGGTGATAGATGGAGCAGCGAAGAAGCGTCAGCTTCATCTATGAGCAATCTTTTCAAGCGACAGCTTTGTGTCTGAGCAAGTCTTTAAGATCATGCCAAGGCAAGAAAGTTTTTAAAAGCTCTAGAAAAGAAAAAACCCGCTTAACTCATAGAGCTAAGCGGGTTATTCAAATGTGGTCGGTGATAGAAGATTCGAACCTATAAACCAGCCCCTCTGGTCCAACTCTTTATTCGCTTCGCGACGATGCGCCACCAAGCTGCGCTAATCACCGAGTATTTAGAGGTTCAGAAACGAAAAAATCCTGCTTAGCAACAAAGCTAAGCAGGATTCTAAAATGTGGTCGGTGATAGATGGAGCGAAAAAGCGACAGCTTTGTGTCTGAGCAAGTCTTTAAGATCAAGCCATTGAAAGAATTTTTTTATAAAGCTCTAGAAAGCAAAAGGCCTGTAATACAGTAAAGTATTACAGGCCTTTTTAAGGTGGTCGGTGATAGAGGATTCGAACCTCTGACCCTCTGGTCCCAAACCAGATGCGCTACCAAGCTGCGCTAATCACCGAGATATCTATTTTACATCGAGAAAAGATGGGGCGAATGACGGGGTTTGAACCCGCGACAACCGGAATCACAATCCGGGGCTCTACCAACTGAGCTACATCCGCCACTATAAACTAAAGAACTGTATTAATGTTGCAATCCGAAATATGGCGCACCCGACAGGATTCGAACCTGTGGCCTTTGCCTCCGGAGGGCAACGCTCTATCCAGCTGAGCTACGGGTGCTCACGTCTTTAGCGTGGCGCGGATAATACTGAACACTGTAAAATCTGTCTAGTCTTTTCTGTGTTTTTTTTTATAATATAGGTTTACTTGCTTAATTGATGAACAATTATGCTAAAAAACAAAAAAAACGGGCTTTGCTTTATTAATTCAAAGCTTTTATTCATTTTCAGATATACTTTCATTAATTGCCTTATAAAGAGTTACAACTATGACTTTAGATCCTACTTTAGATCAAGAACCCAAAATTTATGAACATCCTGTCCCTGACCGCGAGTTTATTTTAGCTTTTATCGAAAAACACGGTAAACCGATCACTCGCGATGCATTATTTAATGCTTTCTCTCTCAGCAGTGACGAAGAAGCCGAAGGACTAAGACGTCGCTTAAAAGCGATGGAACGTGATGGACAATTAGTCTGGTGTCGCAATGCAACCTATGGTTTGCCTGACAAACTGAACCTTGCTAAAGGTAAAGTTATTGGCCACAAAGATGGATTTGGTTTCTTAAAAACAGAAGAAGAAGGTAAAGACCTATTTTTACCTAATCACCAAATGCGTTTTTTATTCCACGGCGACACTATATTAGCGCAACCCGTAAAAGTAGATTCACGTGGACGTACTGAAGCGCGTTTTGTACGTTTATTAGAAGCTCGCAAAGAAACGATTGTTGGACGCTACTTTGTTGAAGATGGTGTTTCATCTGTTATTCCAGACGATTCTCGTATTAACCAAGAAATCATTATTCAGAAAGAAAACAATGGCGGTGCTCGCCATGGTCAGATAGTGGTAGTAGAAATTTTACAACGTCCTAAAGCGCGTTTTACTGCAACGGGTAAAATAACAGAAGTGCTTGGCCAAGATATGGAACCGGGCATGGAAGTTGAAATTGCGCTTCGTACGCATGACATTCCGCATGAATGGCCTGAAGGTTTAGATAAAGAGCTGGAACCATTTGGTGAGTTTGTGCCTGAAGAAGCTAAAAAAGGTCGTATAGATCTTCGTGATTTGCCATTAGTGACTATTGATGGTGAAGATGCACGTGACTTTGATGATGCAGTATTCTGTCAAAAAGAACCTGGTGGCTGGCGCTTATGGGTTGCGATTGCCGATGTAAGTTATTACGTTCGCAAAGGGACTATTTTAGATAAAGAAGCGATTAATCGCGGTAACTCTGTTTATTTCCCAGACCAAGTAATTCCGATGTTACCTGAAGTGTTATCTAATGGGTTATGTTCTTTAAACCCTCAGGTTGACCGTTTATGTATGGTTAGTGAAATGGTCATTTCTGAAGCAGGTCATTTAACCGACTATAAATTCTATGAAGCGGTAATGAACTCTCACGCTCGATTTACTTACACTAAAGTCGCGTCGATTTTGAAAGGTGACGAAGCATTATGTGAGCAATACAAACCATTAGTGCCTCACTTACAAGAATTAGAACATCTATATAAAGCCTTTAAAAAAGCACGACATATTCGTGGCGGTATGGAATTTGAAACGTTAGAAGTACGTTTCTTATTTAATGAGGCGCGTAAAATTGATGCGATAGTGCCGTTAGTGCGTAACGATGCGCATAAGATCATCGAAGAATGTATGATCCAAGCAAATGTTGCTTCAGCTCGATTCATCGGCTCTGCTGATGCAGCCGCTTTATTCCGAGTACATGAAACACCTAGCGAAGAAAAACTAGCTAACTTTCGTTCATTCTTAGGTGAATTAGGCTTGAGTTTAGGAGGCGGTGAGAAACCAGCTCCTCGTGACTATGCTGATTTAGCAGAAACCTTTGCTGAACGTGATGATAAAGAGCTATTGCAAACTATGTTGCTGCGCTCAATGAAGCAGGCAGTTTACCAAGATGAAAACTTAGGTCACTTTGGCTTAGCGCTAGAAGAGTACTCACACTTTACTTCACCTATCCGTCGTTACCCTGATTTAATTTTGCACCGAGCAATTAAGTATTTAGTGGCACATCAAGCGAATAACCAATTAAAAGCTAAATGGACTGAAACCGGTGGTTATAACTATCAACATGATGAAGTAAGCCAATTAGGTGAGCATTGTTCAATGACTGAGCGCCGTGCTGATGATGCTACACGTGATGTAGCTGACGCGCTTAAATGTGAATATATGCAAGACCATATAGGCGACACCATGGTTGGTACTATTGCCGCGGTCACTAATTTTGGTTTCTTCGTACGTTTAAATGATATTCACATTGATGGATTAGTACATGTCACAGGTTTAGTGTCTGATTACTACATTTTTGATGCCGGCAAACAAACCTTAAAAGGTGAGCGTACTGGTCGTGTTTACCGCATTGGTGACGTATTAGAAGTTAAAGTACTTTCCGTTAATTTAGACGATAAAAAAATTGATTTTGAATTAGCCGATGAAGCAGTAGCAGGTCAGCGCAAACGTGGTCGTCAACCTGAAGGTAAAAAGTCAGATCGTCCTATCGACAAACGTGCTCGTAATAAATCAGCAAGCCAAGATGATCAGCAATCCAACCAAGCAACGGATGATGAATCAGCTAAGCAGCCTAAAAAAGCGGTGAAGCGAACAGGTAAAAAACTAACAGAAGAAGAGCTTGCAAAGAGAAAGGCTGCCAACAAGCAAAAGAAAAAACCGCAAAGAAAAGTAGCACAAGGCGAAAAGAATACAGCGTCTTCTAAGAAGAAAAAAACAACGGCAGCCAAAAAAAGTCGTCCTGGGCGTGCAGAACGTACACGTAACAAGGCTAAGAAAGCAGAATAATAACAATTCTGCCTAGGTCGCTAATTTACTTATGGTCAATTAGCGACGATAGAACTTATCCCGATTTAGATATTAAAGATTAGAGAAACAACATGAGTAAAAGTGAAATTATTTACGGTATGCATGCCGTTGATGCACTATTAGAAAAACAACCAGAACGTGTTATTGAAATTTACGCTCTCAAAGGACGTGATGACGAACGTTTAAATGATGTACTTAATAAAGCAAAAGAATGGGGTGTCTCAGTACAATTGATGCAACGTAAAGCATTAGATGACAAATCTGATGGAGAGCAGCACCAAGGTATTATGGCACGTGTAAAAGCAATGAAAGTATTAACTGACAATGATTTAGAGCCTATTTTAGCAGCGTTAGATGTTCCTCCTTTTTTATTGATTTTAGATGGTGTAACCGACCCGCACAATCTAGGAGCTTGTTTACGAAGTGCGGAAGCCGCTGGCGTACACGCAGTGATCATACCTAAAGACAACTCTGCAAGCTTAACACCCGTAGTACGTAAAGTAGCCTGTGGCGCAGCAGAATCGATTCCATTAATTCATGTTACTAACCTAGCGCGCGCGATGCGTGGTTTACAAGACAAAGGGATCTGGATTTACGGTACAGCCGGTGAAGCAGAACAAAGCCTCTACGATTGTAAGCTGCAAAGTGGTATGGCGTTAGCGATGGGAGCAGAAGGTAAAGGGCTACGCCGTTTAACCCGCGAACATTGTGATGAACTGATTAAATTACCAATGGCTGGCGCTGTTTCAAGCTTAAATGTATCCGTTGCAACGGGTATTTGTTTGTTTGAAGTGGTACGCCAACGCCTTTAATTAAGAAGTAAAAACGAATAACAATCAGCGCTAGAGAGCCATTGCTCGCTGTTTAGCGCTGATTGACGCTGATTGTTAGTTAGAATGCATATTGAAGATTAAACCCCGTCGAAACCTCTTTATTTTCAGTATCTTCCGGTACGTTTTGATTATATTTATAGTCAACATCGAAGATTAAATATAACTGCTGGTAAATTCTATTCTGAGCTTTAAACTCCACACCATAAACACTATTAGAGTGCCCTACTTCAAACACTCCTTGTAACGACACTTGCAAGCTTTCACTTACGATCCGTTCATAATTCAATCGTGTACGTAATATAAACTCATTGATAGAAACAGCATCTTCATCAGCATTCGGTTGCGCAAATTTATAGCCGGGGCCAAACTCAGTATTAAATTTATGGTTATTTTCATTAAAGAAAATATGCCCGTAACCAACGGTAAAGATATCTTCCTGCTCATAAGATGCAAATTTGCTACGTTTAATATCACTACGTACAAAAACTAAGTTCATTGGGTCTAAATTGTAGTTTCCCTGTAACTGCCAGCGAAGCTTTTGTGCGGTTTCTTCACTATCTTCCGATTCAGACTTAAACTCAATATCACTGTTAATATTGTATTGATCAACTTCGTCATAATCTAAGATTAAACGTCCGCGTAAGTTTTGTGTAATTTGATTATCTTGCTCATATTTAAAACCGAATTCAACAGCACCGGTAAAACGATCCGGTAACTCTATTATCTCTTCATTTGAATCAACAATATCCGTTTTGATACTGTTATTTTCAATCGCAATATCAATGAAGTCTTGGTCCGCAATAGCATTATTTTCTTCGATGCTCCCCTGACCTACCTTTTTATTTTTGAGTAGATCAGGTTGTTGATCGATGGACGTTTTAATACGATTGATCGGCGAACTTAATAAACTGGCATGTTGTAAACGCTCTTTTTTTAATAGTGCCTTAAGTTGCTTTTCTTGTTGCTGGCTTTCTACTAAATATGATTCTTGAATATTAACTTGATTATCTAGCGTCGATATTTTGTCAATCAAACGCTGATTTTCAGCTAATACTTGCTCTAGTTTTTTTTGCTGCAGCTGTTGTTTTAACTTCTCTGCCGCTTGTTGTTGCTCTAACTGCTGTGCTAGTTTGGTCGCCTCTTTTTTTGTCGATAGCGTTGTATTCGCCGAACTATTCGGCTTTGCGCCTGCGACACCAGCATCGCTATTAATGGTTCTGTCGCCCGCATTGCCCAGTGCACCATCAGCTTGAATATTTGTCGCGCCAGCATTCGCACCTATTGTCACTTCAGTAGTAGAAGTGATTGCCTGAGGAGTCATGTATAGCCCAACATTCACACCTAGCACGATAAGGTTAATAATTAAGATATAAAGGAAGGCTGATTTAAGCAAAATTAACTCATTTAAATGATTAGGGAACCGAGGTATTTTAGATTGTTAGTGTATAGATGCAAACAATAAGCAAAAGTTCTCATTAACTTTGTATTTATCTTACTTTTGTTGCTTGCGTAAGTTGTCGCCAAACTGTACAATCTGCCGGCTTAAATCAGCCATCCTTTTTGTTCCTTGCTTCTACTTGGTACGGCTGAGCCAAATTATGAAGCTACTAACCCGTAAGGAGCGATTTTTATATGCGTCATTATGAAATCGTATTTATGGTTCACCCAGATCAGAGTGAACAAGTTAATGGTATGATCGAGCGTTACACTACTTCTATTACAGAAGCAGGTGGTACTGTTCATCGTCTAGAAGATTGGGGTCGTCGTCAACTGGCTTACCCAATTAACAAACTACACAAAGCACACTATGTTCTTATGAATATTGAAGCTGAGCAAACAGTAATCGATGATTTGGAAACTGCTTTCCGTTTCAACGACGCTGTGATCCGCAACATGATCATGCGTACTAAATCTGCTGTAACTGAAGCATCTGTAGTGGCTAAAGCAAAAGAAGAACGTGTTGAACGTGCTCCTCGTGCTCCACGTCCAGATTTTGATGCTGCACCAGCTGCGCCTGCTGCAACAGAAGCAGAAGCATAAGAAACTGAGTGACTGATAACTTTTTGCAACTTACAGGTGTCGTAACTGAAAAGCCGATACATAAAACAAGCCCAAGTGGCATTGAACACTGTAACCTGACGATAGAACATCGCTCAGTGCAAGAAGAAGCTGGATTACCACGCAATACATATTGTTATATGCCTATTGCAACAAGTGGACCATTAGCAAGTCAGTTGAAAAATAAATTATCGAAAGGTATGCAAATTAAAGTAAGTGGTTTTATCACTTATCATCAAAGCAAGAGTAATCTTGGTAAGTTGGTGTTGCATGCTCAGTACATAGAACAAATTTAAGGAACTACCATGGCTCGTTATTTTCGCCGTCGTAAATTCTGTCGATTCACAGCTGAAAAAGTTGTTGAGATTGATTACAAAGACGTTGTTACATTAAAAAATTACATCACTGAAAGTGGTAAAATTGTACCTAGCCGTATTACTGGCACATGTGCAAAATACCAACGCCAACTAGCGCGCGCTATCAAACGTGCACGTTACTTGTCGCTTTTACCTTACACAGATTTACACAAGTAAATAGGAGCTATAGATTATGGAAATTATTCTACAAGATACAGTTGCTAACCTTGGTAAACTTGGCGATAAAGTGAACGTTAAAGCAGGTTACGCACGTAACTTCCTTTTCCCACAGCAAAAAGCTGTTCCAGCAAACAAAGCAAACTTAGAAGCTTTTGAAGCACGTCGTGCTGAATTAGAAGCTAAGCAAGCTGCTAACCTAGCTGCTGCTCAAGCACGTGGTGAAGCTATCTCTGCATTAGAAGCGGTTGTTATCACTTCTAAAGCTGGTGATGCTGGTAAACTATTCGGTTCAATCGGTACGCGTGATATTGCTGATGCAATCACTGCTGCTGGTGTAGCGGTAGCTAAAAGCGAAGTTCGTCTTCCTGAAGGTGCTTTACGTTTAACAGGTTCTTACGAGATCACTGTTACAGTACATTCTGACGTAACTTCAATTGTAAACCTTGAGATTGTTGAAGCTGAGTAATCAGTAACACTATTTTAATGTTTTAAAATACCTGCCTTGAGCAGGTATTTTTTTGTCTAAAATTTACTTAAGGTACTATTGCCTTAAAGTCTAATTGAGTTAAAAGACAACTTACTAAGGCGCTGTTATCTAGGTACTGTTATCTAGGTACTGTTATCTAAGATGCTATTATCTAAGGTACTATTATCTAAGGTACTACCAAACGATAGCCTGCACCATATACTGATTGGATCATATCTTGTCCTTGGCTAATATCTACCAGTTTTTTTCTTAACTTTTTAATGTGACTATCAATGGTGCGATTGTTAACAATACGCTCATCTGAGTACATATTTTGCATTAATTGTTGCCGTGTAAAGATACGACCAGGTTGTTTTACAAGTGGTCTAAGCAACTCGAATTCAACGGAAGTAAGTGCAATATCGGAAGCATTAAAACTGACAACCAAACGTTGTGGATCAAGTTTCAAAACAGCTTCGACATTGTCTAAGGTAAACTGCTGACTTCTTCTTAACACCGCTTTCACCCTAGCCACCACTTCTTTAGGGCTAAATGGCTTACAGATGTAATCATCCGCTCCTAACTCTAAGCCTAACAACCTATCAATTTCGTCCACTTTGGCAGTAACCATTAAAATAGGTACATTAGAAAACTGACGGATCTCGCTGCACAGAGTGATACCATCTTTACCTGGTAACATTATATCCAACAAAATCACTGTCGGTTGATGTGCTTTGACCCAACTCAACACTTCATCACCATGATGAATTTGATGCGGCTGATACTCAGTTAATTTGAAGTAATCAGCCAACAAATTAGCTAGCTTAACTTCATCTTCTACAATCAATATTGAACTCGACACGTTTTAACCTTATTAAGTAAATCATTTTTAGTCAGTGTAAATGTACACTACCGCAGAATGTAAGATGAATTTAACTTGATTAGTATTGTTGCTTTAATATCATTAACTCAAGGGTAATTCGATAATAATAGCTAATCCACCCAGTGCAGATGTTTGTGCACTGATATGCCCTTGATGTGCAGCAACAATATGAGCGCAGATAGACAAACCAAGACCTGATCCTCCTGTTTTTCGATTCCTGGAATCTTCAACTCGATATAAGTATTCAAATAAATGCAACAAATGTTGTTCAGGTACTCCCACACCATTATCTTCTACAATGACTTTCACTAAGGCCGGAGATGCTTGTTGCTCAACAACCAGCGATATTTTTACTTCGCTTGCTTCGGCATACTTAATACAATTATTGATTAAATTTTCAAACAGTTGACATAAACGAGTGCGATCAGCAAAGACCATTGCAACTGGTGTTTCAATATCGACTTGCAACGTAGTGCCAACAGCCGATAAATAACTACTAAATTTATTCACCTCTGAAGCTAGCCATTGGGATAAATCAATATTGCTTTTGCGATAATGCATACCACCGATATCGGCACTTGTTAACTGGTGTAAATCATCAATAAGAGACTGTAAATGTTTTACTTCATCATTCGCTGAACCTATATTTTTTTTATCCAGCGGACGAACGCCATCTAACATCGCTTCTAACTCACCTCTCAGAATAGACACAGGCGTGCGCAATTCGTGTGATATATTGGCTAGCCAACGTTTACGAGCGTCTTCATTTTCATGCAGTGTTAATGCTAACTCATTAAAGTCTCTACTCAATTCACCAAGTTCATCTTTTCTATTTACATCGATATGTTGAATATAATTACCTTGCGTTAATTGATGCATACCAAAAATTATTTTCTTAATCGGCTCAGCAATGTGGCGTGCTAATGGAAAAGTAATTAAGACCACTAAGCCCATGGTCACTAAGGCGATTATCCACAGGTAACTTTTTTGCTGTTGTATGAAATCTAATTCGTAACCATCGATCATTTTATTACGTTGAGGGATCATTAACCAGCCAACATCTTGCTCATTAACTTTGAGTATCAATTTTTTGTAATCAGCCCGCTTAATATAATGCCCAGCAATCAGATTATCCTCATGGTCAAATAAAGCAAAACCTGGCTTTTGCCTTGGGCTAGGAAAATCACTTCTAGACGGAGGCGGCTCACCAAATTCAAGTGGTGGTCGCCGCATTAAGGCTGTACTTTCTATCTCACCATCATTATTTGCAAGGTTCATAATAAGCAAATCACCTAATTTTTTGTGATCACCTTGGATCCCTTTCCAACTGCCCTGTTGTGCATACTCTCGTTCCAGTTCAACGACTAAAGGCTGTAATGCCGCTAGCTGTTTACTGTTAACATACTCAGCGAGACCTTTGCCGATACTCCATTGTATTAACAACATTAAAGCAGCCACAAGTAATAAGCTAAAGCTAAAAAAAACCAGAAAAAGTTTGTTATGAATTTTCATAAGGAAAAATCTCTTATCAACGTGAATAGCGAATACAATACGATCAGATATTAAGCAAATGTTGATCAGTAAAATGGACTATTGTAAGCAACGAGGATGAACAACTATTCAGTAGAATTGTTATCAATTGTAATATTGGGATGAAGCTTATTGGGTCTCTATTTTTATCTATTGGATTATACTCGTTGTCAATCAAGATGCATTGTTCATTATTTAGCGAGAAGGGAAGATAAAGGCTAATATGATCAAAGAATTTATATTGCTTCATACAGGACTTAATAAATATGCTTTAAAATAACGACTAGGAAGCCCAGGGAGGTTAGGGATTAAAGGTTAAATAACAAACGTAAAAAGTGCGATTCATAATTTGAATCCAAGTTCAAATACACAGCGCCACCACAATTTTTTACAGGGTCAGAAAATAACATTCAAATTTATTCTAAAAAACGTTCCGCACAACGCGTACATTAATCGGAACGCTTTAGTCTAGAAAACACTTGCCGTAGCACAATTTAACTTAGAAACATTTATTTTAGAAAGGCTTAGCTTAGAAAGGCTTCACCTATAAAATCTTAACCTAGGAACTTTCGCCTAGAAAAGTAAGGCCAGCTAAGCAGTGGTATCAATCAAAGAATCACCTTCTTCAATGCCGAACTTTTCCATTACCTGTGCATAAACAGAAAATCGTTGTTCTTCACTTAGTTCATCAATGCTTTCTGCCTCACTTGCAGCTACTGTTTCTTCTAATAACTCTTCTAAATAACTGGCCATTGAGCTGATTTCATCTGAACTTTGTGAAGGGGGCGGAGGTGGTGGAGGTGGGCGGTCGCCTTCTACATTGGCTAAGTCACCAATTTCTTGTGCATCAAAACCTAGTTCAGACATAGTTGATTCCATGGCTTTACCTGGTTCAATACCCGCGTCAGAGAATGTCTCTAAAATACTCAAGGCATCAGCAGTGGTTAGGTTATCAGTATCTAACTCAGATAACGTATCTGAAATAAGTGTTAGCTGATCTTCTGTTAAGGCTTTCTCTGAACGAGACGAAGAAGGCATTGTGATTGATGAGCCTGCATTGATTGAACTAATCATATAAAGACTTCCTATTATTGGCGTTGCGGAGGACGAGGAGGCTTATGATCATTAAATTCTTGCTCACTCAGCACACCATTAGCATCAGTATCTATCTCATCAAAAATAGTTTGCGGATCACCATGGGGTAATGTTTGTGCAGAGAATTCATCATAATCAATGTCACTACTATTATCGGTATCAATACTTGAAAAACTAGGACGCTCGCCTTTAGGTCCATTTTGTTGAGAATCCTGCGCGTAAGCTTGAGTGGTCACTCCTACAACCATTGCGAAAGCGATAATTATATGTACACCTTTTTTCATTAAGAAAGTCCTCTATAGTTAGAATTATTTTGTTAGATTAGCAATCGAATGTGCAAAGAATGTGCATAATAGGTGAAAATAGGATTTTTAATTTAAGATAATGGATATTTTTACCTCTCACGCTGGCTGTAAAATGAATTGTGCTTGCGTTAACCATAAAAATATTTATTCTCTACTTAATATAACCACCAACTAAGTAGAGCAAAATGAAAACAATAGAAGACTATCAATTACTTACCAAACAAGCTTTAGCATTAATTGAAGGTGAAACAGATTTAACGGCTAACCTTTCAAATATCAGTGCTTTACTGAACATGAATTTAAACAAGATAAATTGGGTCGGTTTTTACTTGCTGAAAGGCGACCAGCTTGTCTTGGGTCCATTTCAAGGGAATGTTGCTTGTTATCGTATCGATTTGGATAAAGGTGTGTGTGGCAAAGCCTTTCGCACTAATACAACACAACGCATTGCAGATGTGCATGATTTTCCTGGCCATATTGCTTGTGACGCTGCTAGTCAGTCGGAAATTGTTGTGCCTATTAATTGTAATGGAAAAACCGTCGCAGTATTAGATATTGATAGCCCAATAACAGAGCGTTTTAATGAAGTGGATGAAGCGGGTTTAAATCACTTTATTACACAATTAGAAAGTAAGCTAAACTTTTAATTGACCAAAACTTATCCCAGTTTCAAGGTTAAAGGTTAAAGGTTAAAGGTTAAAGGTTAAAGGTTAAAGGTTAAAGGTTAAAGGTTAAAGGTTAAAAGGCAGCACATTTTCTATCGATAAAAAAGCCCCGTGAAAAACGAGGCTTTTATTTAGAAAGCTAACTTCAATAGAAGGTTAACTTAAACTGATTACTTAGCTTGCGGACGCATATGCGGGAATAATAATACGTCACGAATAGTATGGCTATCAGTAAACAACATCACTAAACGGTCGATACCAATACCTTCACCTGCTGTTGGTGGTAAACCATGCTCTAGCGCAGTGATGTAATCTGCATCGTAGAACATTGCTTCATCATCACCAGATTCTTTCTGTGCTACTTGATCCATGAAACGTTGTGCTTGGTCTTGTGAATCATTTAACTCAGAGAAACCATTTGCTAGCTCACGACCACCAACGAAGAACTCAAAACGATCTGTTACGTCTGGGTTATCGTCATTACGACGTGCCAATGGAGATACTTCAGCTGGATAAGCAGTAATGAATGTTGGTTGCATTAGTTTATGCTCAGCAGTCTCTTCAAAGATTTCAGTTAATACTTTACCTTCGCCCCAGCTATCTTTTAGGTGGATATCTAAACGTTTAGCAAGTGCTTGTAAGCCTTCCATGCTATCCAACTCAGAAGCTTCGATACCTTCATTGTATTCAAGAATTGATTCTTTCATGGTTAGACGTACAAAAGGTTTACCAAAATCAAACTCTTCTTCACCATATTTAACAATGCTTGAACCTAATACATTTTCAGTAATAGTACGCAACATATCTTCAGTTAAGTTCATTAGATCAATGTAATCAGCGTAAGCTTGGTAAAACTCAATCATAGTGAATTCTGGGTTATGACGCGTTGAAACACCTTCATTACGGAAGCTACGGTTAATTTCGAATACACGTTCAAAACCACCAACCACTAGACGTTTAAGGTTCAATTCCGGTGCGATACGTAAATACATTGGTAAATCTAATGCATTATGAAATGTTTCAAAAGGTTTAGCCGTTGCGCCACCAGGGATTGCTTGTAACATTGGCGTTTCAACTTCCATGAAGTTACGTTCATTTAGGTAAGTACGTATAGCAGTTACAATTTTATTACGTAAAATAAATGTTTTACGTGATGATTCATTAGCAATTAAATCAAGGTAACGTTGACGGTAACAAGCTTCAGTATCTGATAGGCCATGGAATTTATCAGGTAACGGGCGTAATGCTTTAGTCAAAATGCGAATTTCAGACACTTTAATGCTTAACTCATCTGTTTTAGTTTTAAATAAAACACCTGTTGCACCCACGATATCGCCTAAATCCCATTTTTTGAATTCGGTATTGTAAAAACCTTCAGCTAAATTATCACGTGCAACGTAGACTTGAACTTGACCGCCCATATCTTGAATAGTTGCAAAGCTTGCTTTACCCATAATACGACGCGTCATCATGCGACCGGCAACGCTTACTTCAACGGCTAATTCTTCTAGTTCTTCTTTGCTCTTTTCGTCATAAAGCTTATGCAGTTCATCTGAGATATTTTTACGACGGAAATCATTCGGGAATGCTTGTCCCTTTTCACGCATAGCATCTAATTTTTCTAGGCGTGCGGTTAAAATATCGTTCAACTCTTCTTGTGGTGCTTCTGCTTGGTTTTGCTCTGACATGATAGTTCCTATCGGTTTAGTGTCTTACATAATTTTTTTAAATGTGCCTTATATAACATACGTAATATAAGGCTCATGCTATTTACTATATCTACAATCCAGATTTCAGACTTGCTTCGATAAATTTATTTAAATCACCATCTAATACAACTTGAGTATTACGGTTTTCAACACCAGTGCGTAAATCTTTAATACGAGAATCATCTAATACGTATGAACGAATCTGACTACCCCAGCCAATATCAGACTTACCATCTTCATTGATCTGCTTCTCTGCATTTTGTAATTGTAATTCGTGCTCATATAATTTGGCACGTAATTGTTTCATCGCTTGGTCTTTATTTTTATGTTGTGAACGGTCATTCTGACACTGCACCACTATATTAGTAGGTACATGAGTAATACGAACCGCAGATTCGGTTGTATTAACGTGCTGACCACCCGCCCCAGAAGCACGATATACATCAATACGTAAATCTGCAGGGTTAATCTGAATATCGATATTGTCATCAATTTCAGGATAAATAAATGCCGATGCAAATGAGGTATGGCGTTTGCCCGATGAGTCAAAAGGTGACTTACGCACTAAACGATGCACACCGGTTTCAGTGCGCAACCAGCCATAGGCATATTCTCCACTAAAACGAATAGTAGCACCTTTAATGCCTGCAACATCACCAGGTGTGGCTTCCATTAATTCGGTTTTGTATCCATTAGCTTCGCCCCAACGTAAATACATACGTAATAGCATATTCGCCCAATCTTGAGCTTCTGTACCACCTGAGCCTGATTGAATATCAAGATAACAAGAGCATGCATCTTGTTTGCCCGAAAACATACGTCGAAACTCTAACACTTCAAGTTGCTTTTCAAGGTCATTGGCTTCTTTAATCGCTTCATCAAAGCTGTCTTGGTCGTTTTCTTCTACGGCCATCTCCACCAGCATTGCAATATCTTCAGTACCTTCTGTTAATGCATCAATGGTTTTCACCACTAATTCAAGGCTACTGCGTTCTTTTCCTAATGCTTGTGCATGCTCTGGATCATTCCATACTTCAGAAGATTCTAGTTCACGGCTAACTTCTTCAAGTCGTTCCACTTTTGAATCATAGTCAAAGGTACCCCCTAAGCATTTCAGCACGCTCAGTCAGGTCTTTAAGTTGATTAAGAATAGGGTTTACTTCAAACATTGAGGCTCACTATTGATATATTCGTAAAAAGAGCCGAATTTTAACCAATTATCGATAAAATAAATAGAGAACAATTAAAATTAATAAGCATCTTGCTGCCGAGAATCTACACATCGCCTCGAACTCACTTCAATTGCAGCAAATTGAATTGATTTTTAAACCCTATAAGCACTCAATCAATATCAATCTTGATAAGCCGACACCTTATTATTTAAATATTATGAATAAGTATAAACACGCTTGTTATCGCTCTAAATACGCTAAATGCTTGTTATTAGTATTTAGCGTATTTTCAAAACCCCTAAGAAACTAAAAAAATAGAAAAAAATACAATTTTTTACTTTTATTAGATGCATTTTATTTTCATTAACGTAAAGTTAAAGGCTCATTTAAGCAAGGTTCGCTTCTATCCGATACAGGTAGAAAACGACGCAATTAACCGATTGTATAAGGATACAAATTATGGAAATGCTTTCAGGCGCCGAAATGGTAGTGCGTTCACTACAGGACGAAGGTATAGAACATATCTTTGGCTACCCAGGCGGTTCAGTTTTAGATATTTACGACGCCATCTTCCAATCAGACAAAATTGAACATTATCTAGTTCGTCATGAGCAAGCTGCTGTACACATGGCGGATGCTTATTCACGTTCAACAGGTAAAGTCGGTTGTGTGTTAGTAACTGCAGGCCCAGGCGCGACAAACTGTATTACCGGTATTGCAACAGCTTACATGGATTCAATTCCATTAGTTGTGTTATCAGGTCAAGTACCTACTTTCTGGATTGGCGACGATGCTTTCCAAGAAACCGACATGATCGGTGTTTCTCGTCCAATTGTAAAACATAGCTTTTCATGCCGTACCGCTGAAGAAATCCCAATGGCTATCAAAAAGGCATTTTACATTGCTTCAACGGGTCGACCGGGTCCAGTAGTTATCGAACTGCCAAAAGATGTACAAAATCCACTTAACAAATTCCCTTATGAATATCCTGAAAACATTAGCTTACGTTCATATAACCCAACTTTAAGTGGCCATAAAGGGCAAATAAAACGCGCTGTAGCAGCATTAGTAAATGCTAGAAAACCTGTGTTATATGTGGGTGGTGGTGCCATTATTGCTAATGCATCAAAACAAGTATTAGAACTTGCTGAAAAGTTAAACCTACCGGTAACCAATACCTTGATGGGTTTAGGTGCATTTCCTGGTGAGCATAAACAATTTATCGGCATGTTAGGCATGCACGGTACTTACGAAGCAAACAACTCAATGCATAATGCAGATTTGATTTTTTCTTGTGGTGCTCGCTTTGATGACCGTGTAACTAATAATGTAGATAAATTCTGTCCAAACGCAAAAATCATGCATATTGATATCGACCCAACGTCTATTTCAAAAAATATTCACGCAGACTTACCGATTGTAGGTAGTGTTGAAGTGGTATTGCAGCAGATGTTAGATCTAATCGAAGAAACTCAAGCGACTAATGATAGTGAAAGTATTAATGCTTGGTGGGATCAGATTAATAAGTGGCGCGCTAAAGATTGCCTTGCTTACAAAACATCAGATACACATATCAAACCACAACAAGTGATCCAATGTTTATACAAAGTAACGAAAGGTGATGCCATCGTTACTTCTGACGTTGGTCAACATCAAATGGTTGCAGCGCAATATTATCCGTTTAAAGAACCTCGCCAATGGATTAACTCTGGTGGTGCGGGTACCATGGGCTTCGGCTTACCAGCTGCAATGGGTTGTAAAATAGCCTTCCCAGATCGCCCCGTTGTATGTGTAACAGGTGATGGTTCTATTCAAATGAATATTCAAGAACTATCAACATGTATGCAATACAACATTCCTCTGGTTATTCTACTATTGAACAACCGCTCACTAGGAATGGTAAAACAATGGCAAAAAATGTTCTACGGTGGTCGTCAATCTCATTCTTATATGGATAGTGTGCCTGATTTTGTTAAATTATCTGAAGCCTATAACCATATCGGTATTAAAGTTGATAAAATTGAAGAACTTGAGCCTGCATTAATACGTGCATTTGAATTAAAAGATCGTGTTGTCTTTATTGATGTAGCGATTGATCCAGAAGAACATGTTTATCCGATGCAAATAAAATCTGGCAGTATGGAAGATATGTACCTAAGCAAAACGGAGAAAACTGATGCGTAGAATTATAGCTGTTTTACTAGAGAACGAATCAGGCGCATTGTCTCGTGTTGTTGGTCTTTTTTCACAACGCGCTTATAACATTGAATCATTAACCGTATCACCGACTAACGATAAAACGTTATCTCGTATGACTATCACAACAGATGTTGTTAATCATGCGGAGCTTGAGCAGATGATGAAACAATTACACAAATTAGTTGATGTGTTACGTGTTACTGAATTAACTCAAAGTGCACATGTAGAACGTGAATTGTTATTGGTTAAAGTACGTACTGTCGGTAGCGAAGCACGTGAAGAAGTAAAACGTACTTGTGATATATATCGCGGTCAAATTGTTGATATTACTCAGCATCTTTACACCATACAATTAACTGGTGTAGGTTCAAAATTGGATGCTTTTGTAGCAACAATTTCTGACGCGAGTGAAATTGTGGAAGTAGTTAGATCCGGTGTTTGTGGTATTGCACGTGGTGATAAAGCACTACGAGGATAAGTAACAAAACTGAGATGAACTACTTTATGCAAAGTGCAGATCACTGTACTTTGCATTTTTTATTTATAGGAGAATAAAATGTTCGAACTGCTCGCGCTGTTAATGTCAGCATTTGTGCTTTTTATGTTTGGTGTATCGATACTAAGTTTGATGGTTATAGCGGGCATTATGATTGCTAGCTTTATTGTACTGGGTGCCCTTTCCTTCCTATTAAAATTTGGTATTTGGATTTTACTCGCCTACCTCATCTATTATTATTTCTTTCAATATAAAAACAACAAAGACAAGGACGAACTATGAAACGCTTATTACTGCTCGCTTGCGCCTGTTTATTATCCATCAATAGCTTTGCCAGTGATTTAACAGTTAGCGATCAATATATAAGAGCAACACCCCCACATGCCAAAAATAGTGTCTCTTTTTTAACAATTACTAATCATACCAATACCAATATTAAATTAGTTGGTGCTAGCAGTGATATTGCAAAACGTGTTGAATTACATAATCATATTAAAGAAGATGGCATGATGAAAATGCGCCAAGTTGAAGCGGTGCAAATAACGGCGAATAGCAGCACGTCATTACAACCAGGTGGTTACCATATTATGTTTTTAGGACTAAATAATAATTTAACCGAAGGCCAATCCGTTAAAGTTACACTCTATTTTGATAACGGAAATGAATTAAACATTGATGCTCCCGTTAAAAAAATCAATAGCCATAAAAAACAAGGTTCGACAGAAATGTCACACCAAGCGCATCACTAAAACTTAATATAAAAAGGAAGTTAGATCCATGAAAAAACAGGCTTTAGCCGCTGTTATAGCAGCAACAATCAGTATGCCATCAACGGCTGATTTTTTAGGTGTTTATGCTGGTCTTGATTACGCTAGCAACGAAACAAGTTTTAGTAATTCAAATGGTTCAGAAGATGACAATAACCTGTCTGGTTATGTTGCATTTGAACACTTCATTCCACTAGTACCGAATGTTAAATTAAAATATTCAGATTTAAGCAATAGCGATTTAAATAATAATGATAGTTCAGCAATGAACGCAATTTTATATTATGAAGTGCTAGATAATGACTTAGTTGAAATTGATTTAGGTTTAGCATACACCGATACAGAAAGCTTTAATCATGATGCTTCAATTGCACAAGCTTACGGCGCTGCGAAAGTACATGTACCAGGTGTTAGCATGCATGCTTTTGCTGAAGTAATCGGTGGTTCACTTACAGATGATGATGCGTTAGATGCGCAGATTGGCTTAGCTTATACCTTCAACCCTGATTCTTATTTATTAAACGTCGCTGTGCGTGCCGGTTACCGAGTTCAGGAGTTAGAATTTGATAATGTAGCAGGTACACAAGAAGTTGACGGTTTATTTGCAGGTGTAGAAGTCCACTTCTAACTCATCTAAAAAATATTAAATATAAAGGCCACAAATATTTCTATATTTGTGGCTTTTTTTTGTAAAACAGCTTCTGAAATATTCAATTTTATAAACTTTTTCATATCTGATATAGCTAATTAACATCTGCTTGTATAAAGTAATAATGCTTAAGTTTCATAAAATTTATTACGCTTAATTCAAGCCAAAAACTTAAATTAAGCGTAGTGTGGTCATCTCCAGTTAAATATTCATAAGGAAGACTCATGACAGTTCAATCTCATCAAAATCATCGTATCGTTTTAGCTTCTCGCCCTATTGGCGCTCCTACTCAGAACAACTTTCGCCTTGAAGTAGCCGAGAAACCAACACCTGCACAAGGTGAAGTTCTACTGCGCACTATTTATCTTTCATTAGACCCTTATATGAGAGGCCGAATGAGTGATGCCAAGTCTTATGCTGAGCCTGTCGACATCGATCAAGTCATGGTTGGCGGTACAGTTTGTCAAGTGGAACTATCTAACAACTCAGACTTTGAAGTCGGGGAATGGGTAGTTGCGTACACTGGATGGCAAGAGTATGCAGTATCCGACGGTGAAGGATTACTTAAATTAGGTAAAGAGCCTAGCTCACCATCTTATGCGCTTGGTATTATGGGCATGCCCGGTTTTACTGCATATATGGGCTTATTAGATATTGGCGCACCTAAGTCTGGCGAAACTATTGTTGTTGCCGCTGCAACGGGCCCAGTTGGCGCAACCGTTGGCCAGATTGGTAAAATTAAAGGCTGTCATGTAGTTGGTATTGCAGGTGGTGAAGATAAATGTCGACACGCGGTAGAAGAGCTTGGATTTGACCAATGTATTGACCATAAGGCTGCTGATTTTAAAGAACAATTAGCTAAAGCATGTCATAAAGGTATTGATGTTTATTATGAAAATGTTGGCGGCAAAGTGTTTGATGCCGTATTACCGTTACTAAATACCAGTGCGAGGATCCCTTTATGTGGTTTAGTTTCTCAATACAATGCAACGTCATTACCTGAAGGGCCAGATCGTTTATCACTGCTTATGGGAACCTTGTTAGTTAAACGCATTAAGATGCAGGGATTTATAATTTTTGATGACTATGCACATCGATATGATGAATTTGCAGCCGATATGAGCCAATGGTTAACTGAAGGTAAAATAAAATATAAAGAACAAATAATAGAAGGATTGGATAATACTGTTGATGCCTTCGCTGGTCTACTTGAAGGTAAGAACTTCGGTAAACTAGTTATTAAAGTAAACCAACCTCTATAATGTAGGAATATCATGATTAAATTACACCATTTAAATAAATCACGTTCTAAACGTATTATTTGGTTATTAGAAGAGCTTAATATCAAATATGAGATTGTTCCTTATTTACGCGATAGCGTTACTTTCCTTGCTCCACCAGAGCTTAAATCGATTCATCCATTGGGTAAATCACCGGTAATTGAAGACGATGGTTTGATCATCGCAGAGTCTGGTGCTATCACGGAATACCTAATTGATAAATACGGAGATAAGCAATTCGCCCCAGTGCGAGGTAGCAAAGAATATGTTGAATATTCCCAGTGGTTACACTTTGCTGAAAGCTCTGCAATTTTACCATTATTACTTAAAATGTTTGTTGCAAAAGATGGCTGTAAAACTAATTTCTTAGGAGATTATGCAGATATTGAGACAGCAAAAGTGATTCAGTTTTTTGACCAGTCTTTACAAGGAAAACGCTATTTAGTTTCAGAGCAACTAACTGGAGCAGATATCATTATGTCATTTATAGCTGAGCTAGTACAAAATAATGGTGAACTAGATAAGTATAAAAATATAGCAACTTATTTAGAACAGCTTGCAACACACCCCGCTTTTATACGAGCTAACGAAATAGAATTAAAAGCTGAAGCAAAGGTCTAGTTTTTTACTAATATCAGTTTGTTGATGAAACTTTACTGAATTGATCAAAATACAGCCGTCTATGGGCCCGAGAACAGTTAATTATTTAAGTGGGCAAGTATTGTACTTAGTGCAACTTTAAAACATAGATGGCTGTTGTTTACCTCGAGCCTAATAATATGAAAAATATTTATCTTTTTGTTAAACCTGCATAATAAAAATCAACGATCTGAAAATAAAGTAACTTAGATGATGAAATCAGCTACCTAAATAAATACACGCCCATTATAAATGATAATAATTATTAACCTCAATTTTTAAATGCTATTTAGTTATAAAAGAGTAACTTTTGTTCTTTTGTGCTAATCATAAGCTGGCGTAAACTTCGTTTATCTTAATGTAATAGCGGAAATTACTTCATGGCACTTAACAATTTATCGGCTTTAACATCGCCTTTATCAGAGTCTCAACTGGCTCAATTGCAACAAGCGACAGCAGGCTTAGATGCAGTACAAACTGCATGGGTTAGTGGTTATTTGGCCGGCGTAAGCCAAGGTCCAGTAACATCGGCAGCACTTGCACAAAGCGCAGGTCAAAGTTTAACTATCTTAATCGGTTCACAAACTGGTAACGCTAAAGGCGTCGCACAAGAGTTAGCTGAACAAGCAACAGCTAAAGGTATTCCTAATAAGTTAGTCTCAATGGCTGATTACAAAGTTAAAGCAATCAAAGATGAAAGCCATGTAATTGTTGTTGCAAGTACCAACGGCGAAGGTGAAGCACCTGATGACGCGATTGATCTTCACGCATTTCTAGCGTCTAAAAAAGCCCCTAAGCTAGAAGGTTTAAAATTTGCTGTATTAGGCTTAGGTGACTCAAGCTATGAGTTTTTCTGCCAAACTGGTAAAGATTTTGAACAACGCTTACAAGCGTTAGGTGGCGAAATCATTACTGAACGTTTAGATGCAGATGTAGATTATCAAGAAGTCACACAAGCTTGGTTCGATAAAGCACTAACAGCTGTTGAAGCAACACTTGAAAAAGCCGGCACCTCAACAACCGCAGCGGTTGCAACTGGCACTATCGTGACTGAGAATAAATATAATAAACAAGCGCCTTTCAGTGCAAGTTTATTAACAAGTCAAAAAATTACTGGAACAGAATCCGCTAAAGATGTGCGTCATATTGAAATTGATTTAGCTGGATCTGATTTGCACTACACTGCCGGTGATGCACTGGGTGTGTGGTTTAAAAATGATCAACAAATGGTTGATGAGCTGATTAATAAATTAGGCTTAGATGCAGCTAAAGAAGTGACCTTAGGCGATAAAACGTTATCACTAAAAGATGCTTTAATTGAAGAGTTTGAATTAACGGGTACACATCCGGCTTTTGTAGAAGGTTATGCAACATTAACTGAAAATAAACAATTACTTGAACTAGCCGAAGATAAAAATGCATGCCGTGATTTTGCCAACAACAATCAAATTGTTGATGTGGTGACAGCAGAAGGTAATGAAAATGTGACAGCAGAAAACTTCATTGCTTTATTACGTCGCAGCAGCCCACGTTTATACTCGATAGCTTCTAGCCAAACAGAAGTTGAAGACGAAGTGCACTTAACAGTTGGTGCGGTTGTGTTTGAAAATGAAGCAGGACAGCAACGTGGAGGCAGTGCTTCTACTTTCTTGTCGCACCGTTTACAGGAAGGTGAAGAAGTAAAAGTCTTTATTGAAGACAATCATAACTTCCGTTTGCCTGCAGACCCAGCAACACCGATTATAATGGTGGGTCCAGGTACTGGTATCGCCCCTTTCCGTGCATTTATGCAAGAGCGAGAAGCAAGTGATGCAAGCGGTAAAAACTGGTTATTATTTGGCGACCAAACCTTTAACGAAGATTTCCTATATCAAGTTGAATGGCAATCATATTTAAAATCAGGTTTATTAACTAAATTAGACCTTGCTTTCTCTCGTGATCAAGCACAAAAAATCTATGTACAAGATCGCTTACAAGAAAATGCTAAAGAGGTCTTTGAGTGGTTACAAAATGGTGCTCATTTCTACGTTTGTGGTGATGCAAATCGCATGGCCAAAGATGTACAAAGCACATTAATCGATATTATTAGCAAACAAGGCAAATTAAGCCTTGAAGATGCAGAAGAATATTTAACAGAATTACGCCAAGCAAAACGCTACCAAAGGGATGTTTACTAATGACTCAGAAATTACACGACAACGAACGCATTAAAATTCAAAGTAATTTTCTTCGCGGTAACTTAGTAGAGGGAATCAACGATACAACAACAGGTTCATTCCACCCTGATGAAGTACAGCTGGTTAAATTCCATGGTTTATACCAACAGGATAACCGTGATCGCCGCGCTGAGCGTAAGCAACAAAAACTTGAGCCGCTGTACTCGTTCTTATTACGAGCACGCCTTCCTGGTGGTGTTGTAACGCCTGAGCAATGGTTAGAGATTGACCGTATTGCAGAAGAGTTAACTGATGCAGGTAGTATTCGTATTACTACCCGTCAAACTTTCCAATACCACGGTATTTTTAAACGTAACTTAAAATCAGTATTCCAAGAGCTTAAATTCAAAGCGAATATTGACTCTATCTTTACTGCTGGTGATGTTAACCGTAATACTATTTGTACCTCTAACCCTGAGCAGTCTGAGTTACATACAGAAGTGTATGAGTTATCTAAAAAACTCAGTGAACACTTTTTACCAAAATCAAATGCTTACGCAGAGATTTGGTTAGACGGTGAAAAAGTATTAGATACCGAGGAAGAAGAGCCAATTTATCACAATGTATTCTTACCTCGTAAATTTAAAATTGCAGTGGCATTACCGCCATACAATGATGTTGATATCCATGGTAATGACCTTAACTTCATCGCGATTATTGAAGATAACAAGATCACTGGTTACAACGTAGTGGTTGGTGCGGGTTTAGGTATGACTCACGGCGATAAAACAACATTCCCACGTTTGGGTGATGACTTTGGTTTTATCCCTGTTGATAAAGTGATGGAAGTTGCAGAAGCTGTGGTGACAACACAACGTGACCTTGGTGGTCGTGTTAGTCGTTCACATGCTCGTACTAAATACACATTAGAAACACACGGTATCGAGACCTTCAAACAAGAAGTTGAGAAACGCGCAGGTATCACTTTTGCATCACCAGGTGCTTATGAATTTACAGAGCGCGGCGACCGTATTGGTTGGGTAAAAGGAATTGATAACAAATGGCACTTAACTGTATTCATTGAAAATGGCCGTATTCTAGACTTTGATGGTAAACCATTAAAATCAGGCCTAGTGAAGATTGCTAAAGTACACCAAGGTACTTTCCGCATGACAGCTAACCAAAACTTAGTGATTGCAAGTATTCCGGAATCAGAAAAAGACAACATTGAAAAACTAGCCCGTGAATGTGGTTTGATTGACGATGGAACTAGCGCACAACGTCTTGATTCAATGGCATGTGTTTCATTACCAACCTGCCCGCTAGCGATGGCTGAAGCGGAGCGATACTTACCAGGTTTAACCGATGATGTTGAAGGTTTATTAGCAAAACATAATATTCCTAAAGAACACATTATTTTACGCATTACAGGTTGCCCTAATGGTTGTGGCCGAGCAATGTTGGCTGAAATTGGTTTAGTAGGTAAAGCACCAGGTCGTTATAACCTGCACTTAGGTGGTAATAGAATTGGTACGCGTATTCCTAAAATGTACGCTGAAAATATTGATGAAGAAACAATCGTCAATACATTAGATGAATTAATTGGCCGCTGGGCAATAGAACGTAATCAAGATGAAGATTTTGGTGATTTTGTTATTCGCGCCGGCATTATTTCTGAAGTAGTTGTTGCGGCTAGGGATTTCTATGCCTAACACCTTAGTTCTAGACCATCTATTAACGCTTTCTAAAGCAGAGCAGACCGTTGCTCTTGCTGGGGTAAATACGTTATTAGAAACAATGACAGCATCACAGCGAGTTCAATGGGCTGTCGATAATCTAGAAAGTGAATTTGTTTTATCATCAAGCTTTGGGATCCAAGCAGCCGTGTGTTTACACTTAATCACGACGGTGAAAGCAGATACCCCGATTATTTTGACGGATACAGGATACTTATTTCCTGAGACCTATCAATTTATTGATGATTTAACAAAACAACTTAACTTAAACCTAAAAATTTACAGTGCAGAGCACAGCCCTGCATGGCAAGAAACCCGCTATGGTAAATTATGGGATCAAGGCGTAGATGGTTTAACTAAGTACAATTTGATCAATAAAGTTGAGCCAATGAAACGTGCATTGAAAGAATTAAATGCTAAAACATGGTTCTCTGGTTTACGTCGTTCACAATCATCAAGTCGTGAAGACTTGCCGGTTTTAAGTATTCAAAATAACTGCTTTAAATTTTTACCAATTATCGATTGGAGTAATAAAGAAGTACATTATTACCTAGAAGAGAACGGCTTAAGTTATCACCCACTATGGGAACAAGGTTATGTATCTGTGGGGGATGTACAGACATCACGCCCCCTTGAATTAGGGATGAGTGAAGAAGAAACTCGCTTCTTTGGCTTAAAGCGGGAGTGTGGGTTGCACGAAGACCCTATTGAAGAACAAGGTAGTGGTATTTAACAAAATTTCATCTACTCTTTAAGTTTAAAAAAAGCCTCTCATTTTAATAGAGGCTTTTTTTTACTTAAGAAAACGCACGATCTGCCGATAGCATAATTATCAAGATGAAGGATTTATTATGAAAAAGTTGATACCCACCCTATTAATATTAACGTTATTAAGCAGTGTTAAAGCAAATGCAAATACCTTTGAAACGATACAGCTATACACGCAGGACGAACTCAATGTATTAATTAAGAACAATCAACACTTACAGCGAGTTAAGGCCGATGAGTGCCAATTACTTCAAGATATAAAAGCACATGCGGAAAAAGTGCAAGAACCCTCATATGTGTATTTATGGGGTGATATGTTGGCATGGGGCGTCTGCACAGAGCGAGATGTAGAGTTAGGCATGCACTACATCAAAGAATCCGCACAACAGGGTTTACTAGCGGCTATCGAGCAATTAGGGCGATATTACAATAAAGGTATCTTAGTTACACAAGACAAAGACAGAGCGTTAAGATATTTTCGAGAAGCGGCACTGCAAGGTCATTTAGGCGCGCAAATGAATTACATCACTTTATTAAACCAAGGTTATGGAAGTCCTTATGATTTTGAGGATGCTTATCGTGCTTTATATAATAGCGTTATTGCTAACCCGACAAAAAAGAAACAAGCTAACAGTTTATTAGCAGCCTTAGGAAAAAAGATGCCTGAGTTTGCATTAAAAAAAGCACGTCGTGAATACAACAATTAAGCAATATTTGATAAGATAATCGACTTTCATTAATACAGTTTCTAGTTAATATAGCCTTTAGGTAAGACAACCTCTTATTAACGAAATACAAACAGCCTATACCCACGACCATTCAAATATAATGTTGAGACGAACTTTCAAGAAATACAACAATGCGCCTATTCAGTAATTTGAATAAGGCGCAATCAATCATGTTTAGCGATTAATGACTCGCCTCGTCGACTAAATATAAAATAGACTGATAAGGGATACCACTATGGTGAGATAGCCCTATTTTACAAGTGCGGCTATTACTAAAACCACGAGTACAATGTCCAGGAGCAATAATGTCAAAGCCTGCTTTTTGATCAACGCCTCACTAATATCTGACATTGTAGACTTACTTTATTGCACTATTGTAAGATTTGTATATTAAGGTAAATCGACCGTTTTTTATTCATTTAACCTACGCGACTCGAACTTTGTGGACGATGTGTTTTAAAAGTTGCCACTTTAGGGGCATATTAATAGATAACAGCGAGTATATTAAATTCCTTATATTCTCCATTATTCAGTTTATGAAGTGAATAGTAGCGTTAATGTATTCCCTTCAGAAGTAAGATAATCGATAACAGCTTTAGTTAGTCGAAAATCTTTACATTAAAAATAAATGATGATGAACAATAAAACATATTATTATTAACAAATAGAAACATATATGAAAAACCCCACCTTATCAAGAAAAATTCAACTTAAAATCATATATTTAAAGATATAAAACAGTTTATTTTTACCATTCACAGATATATAGTCGAAATAATTTACATCAATATTCTTCAATATTTAAATAACAATTAAACATATGATTTTAATGACATTATTAAAAATAATTTTATGGTACTGAACTTGCTTATACTTAATTGTAGATACCTATTTGTAAATATAAACAAGGAAGATAATATGAATATAACTAAATTAGTAGTAAGTGCCGTACTTGCTACAACAATGTCACTATCAGCTAACGCTACATTAATGACAATAGAGACTAAAGCCATCACAACAACAATCGACAGTAATGATTTAAATAGCTCATGGGCTGCTGAAACCTCATCAACGCTAACAAACACAGTTAATGCATTTGAACAATATCAAACAGGTCAAAATTCTATTAACCGATTTTCACTAGAATTTACTACTGAAAATGCTGCAACCTGGGGATTCCAAGCTGGTCTAGATGCTCATTATGGAGCGGCTATTTATGTAAATGGAAGTTTAGTTGAAAATAGAACAGATGATTTATGGTGGGCTAATTCATGGTCAAACTCTGACGTTATCACAGCCAGCGCTATCGACATTGTAGCAGGCAATAACCTATTAGAAATATATTGGGCTGAAGCTTGTTGTAATGGTGCTAATTCGATTAGATTTAACGCCGATGGTACAAACTGGGAAACATTAACTACAGCTAACATTACAACGGCAATACCTGAGCCAGCAGCCTTAGCATTACTAGGTTTTGGATTATTAGGCTTTAGCTTACGTCGTAATAAAAAAGCATCATGAAATAACAGGGAGATAAAGTACAATCATCTTCCCAAATACAATCCGGTGCAGCTGTGCATCGGAGCTTCTATCAAAACACTTCTATAATATCTATTTAGCTATATCACAACCTATCAATACAAGCCGCTATCAGCCACATAGCAATAGTAAACGACCCTATGATTACTTGCTTTAGTAAAAGAAGTTATAACTCTTTACAGAAGCTATCAGTATCATAAAACACCTAAGCTCTCTTTTTTGAATATTACTTATCTAAAACGTATAATTATAAATTACGCGATGATAATAGAAACAAAACCAGAGCCTGTTTGTACTTCGATATAATGCCACCTTCACGAATAGCGAAATGCCCAAACCTTAATCCATTTTTCTGAATATTATTTAACTAAAACGTAGCAATGATATTAGGAACAACACCAGTAACAACACCAGCACCTACCTGAACTTGGATTAGCGCCACCTTTACGGGTAGCGAAACGCGCAAACCTTAATCCACTTTTCTACAGGCATAAAAAAAGACAGCCTAAGCTGTCTTTTTTGAATATTATTTAACTAAAAACGTGTAATTATAAATTACGCGATGATAGTAGAAACAACACCAGCACCTACAGTACGGCCACCTTCACGGATAGCGAAACGTAGACCTTCGTCCATAGCGATTGGACCAATTAGTTCAACAACGAACTTAAGGTTGTCACCAGGCATTACCATTTCTACACCTTCAGGAAGCTCAACAGCACCTGTGATGTCAGTTGTACGGAAGTAGAACTGTGGACGGTAACCTTTGAAGAATGGAGTATGACGGCCACCTTCATCTTTACTTAGTACGTATACTTCAGATTCGAACTTAGTATGTGGTTTGATTGAACCAGGTTTAGCTAGAACTTGACCACGTTCAACGTCTTCACGTTTAGTACCACGTAGAAGAACACCAACGTTCTCACCAGCACGACCTTCGTCAAGCAGTTTACGGAACATTTCAACACCAGTACAAGTAGTAGTAACTGTGTCTTTAAGACCAACGATTTCTACAGACTCACCAACTTTGATGATACCGCGCTCAACACGACCAGTAACAACAGTACCACGACCAGCAATTGAGAATACATCTTCAATTGGTAGGATGAATGGTTTGTCAATATCACGCTCTGGAAGAGGGATATAAGTATCTAGTGCATCAGCAAGTTCAAGGATTTTTTCTTCCCATTCAGCTTCGCCTTCAAGAGCTTTAAGCGCTGAACCAAGGATAACTGGTAGGTCATCACCTGGGAAATCATATTCAGAAAGAAGTTCACGAACTTCCATTTCTACTAATTCTAGTAGCTCTTCATCATCAACCATGTCACATTTGTTTAAGAAAACAACTAAGTGTGGAACACCAACTTGACGAGAAAGTAGGATGTGCTCACGAGTTTGTGGCATAGGACCATCTGTTGCAGCAACAACTAAGATACCACCATCCATTTGAGCAGCACCAGTGATCATGTTTTTAACATAATCGGCATGTCCAGGACAGTCTACGTGTGCGTAGTGACGAGTTTCTGTATCGTATTCGATGTGAGAAGTATTGATTGTAATACCGCGCTCACGCTCTTCTGGAGCATTATCGATTGCAGAGAAATCACGAATGTCGCCACCGAATTTCTTAGTTAATACAGCAGAGATTGCAGCTGTTAAAGTAGTTTTACCATGGTCAACGTGGCCAATTGTACCTACGTTTACATGTGGTTTATTACGTTCAAATTTTTCTTTAGACACAGTGTGTACCTTCTTTATCAGTAAATACCTCTCCACATGCCATCACATGGAAAGGCGTTAGTTTAATTTATTTTTTATTTCGCTTCAATAATTGCGTTAGCAATTTTTTTAGGCGCATCGGCATATTCTAAAAATTCCATTGAATAAGATGCACGACCTTGTGTTGCTGAACGTACTGCGGTTGCATAACCGAACATTTCAGACAGCGGTACTTTAGCATGAACGATCTTAACACCACCTGGGCCATCGTCCATTCCTTCAATAATACCACGACGACTATTAAGGTCGCCAACAACAGTGCCCATCCAATCTTCAGGAGTAGTTACTTCCACTTTCATCACGGGTTCAAGTATAGTTGCATCAGCTTTTAATGCACCATCTCTAAAACCCATCATGCCAGCAATTTTAAATGCCATTTCGCTAGAGTCAACCTCATGGTATGTACCATGAAGTAAAGTAACTCGAACGTCAAGCATTGGGTAACCTGCTAACACACCTTGGTTCATTTGTTCTTCACAGCCTTTGCTTACCGCTGGAATGTATTCTTTTGGAATCTCATTACCAGTAATTTGGTTTACAAACTCAAAGCCAGAGCCCGCTGCAAGCGGTTCTAGTTTTAATTGGACATGACCATAATGGCTAGGTCCTTCACCCTGACGAATAAACTTACCTTCGACTTCAACCGTTTTACGGATTGTTTCACGGTATGCTACTTGTGGATTACCCACGTTACAGTTCACAGAAAACTCACGACGCATACGGTCAACAATGATATCAAGGTGAAGTTCACCCATACCAGAGATCAGTATTTGTCCAGACTCTTCATTGGTTTCAACACGAAATGAAGGGTCTTCGGCAGATAGTTTTTCAAGTGCTAGTGTTAGCTTATCTTGGTCAACCTTGGTTTTAGGTTCAACCGCGATCTGAATAACCGGTTCAGGGAAATCCATACGCTCAAGAATAATATTCTGTCCAACAACACAAAGCGTGTCCCCCGTAGTGACGTCTTTAAGACCGATCGCAGCGGCGATATCACCGGCACGAACCTCTTTGACTTCCTTACGTTCGTTAGCATGCATCTGTACGATACGTCCTAAACGCTCTTTTTTGCCTTTAATAGGAATAAATACTTGTTCACCAGACTTAACTACGCCTGAGTACACGCGCATAAAGGTTAACGTTCCCACGAATGGGTCAGTCGCTACTTTAAACGCAAGTGCAGCAAATGGTGCTTCATCTGTCGCAGGACATTCTATCTCTTGGTCATTATGTCCGTTGATAGCTTTAATCGCTTCAACTTCGACCGGAGAAGGTAAATAATCAATAACCGCATCTAACACTGCTTGCACACCTTTATTTTTAAAGGCGCTACCACAGGTCGCTAATACGATTTCATTATTTAACGTACGAATACGTAATCCTGCTTTAACTTCTTCTTCTGAAAGTACACCTTCTTCGAGGTATTTTTCCATCAGTTCATCATTTGCTTCTGCAGCTGTTTCTACTAGTTCCTCGTGCAAAGCTTGCGCGTGCTCTAGTAGGTCAGCAGGAATGTCATAATATTCAAATGTCATTCCTTGATCTGCATCGTTCCAATTAATCGCTTTCATTTTAATGAGGTCGATAACACCGCGAAACTCATCTTCTGTTCCAATATTCAAATGAATAGGAACACAGGTTGCGCCTAAGCGATTTCGAATTTGCTCAAGTACAGATTCAAAATCAGCACCGGTGCGGTCCATCTTGTTAACAAATACAATACGCGGAACGTGGTATTTGTTAGCTTGGCGCCACACAGTTTCTGATTGAGGTTCTACACCTGACGAGCCACAAAATACAACTACAGCACCATCCAATACACGTAAAGAACGTTCAACTTCAATAGTGAAATCTACGTGTCCAGGGGTATCAATGATATTAATGCGGTGTTGCTCATACTGGTTTTGCATGCCCTGCCAGAAAGTAGTAGTCGCAGCGGATGTGATAGTAATACCACGTTCCTGCTCCTGCTCCATCCAGTCCATTGTTGCTGCGCCGTCGTGAACTTCACCAATTCGGTGAGATACGCCAGTGTAGAACAACACACGCTCTGTAGTAGTAGTTTTACCTGCATCGACATGAGCCACAATACCGATATTACGGTAGCGCTCAATAGGAGTTGTACGTGACAATGCAATGTCCTTTTTAAATAAAGCTTTGTGCAAATAGAAACGAAAAAGCACAAGCAAAAGCCTGTGCTAAGAATTTTCTACCAACGGTAGTGAGCAAACGCTTTGTTTGCATCAGCCATACGGTGAACGTCTTCACGTTTCTTAACCGCTGAACCTTTGTTATCTGCTGCATCTACTAGCTCACCAGCTAGACGTAATGCCATTGATTTTTCACCACGCTTACGAGAAGCTTCAACTAACCAACGCATTGCTAACGCATTACGACGAGAAGGACGAACTTCTACAGGAACTTGGTATGTTGAACCACCAACACGACGAGATTTAACTTCGACGCTTGGGCGGATGTTTTCTAATGAAACTTCAAAAAGTTCCATTGGGTCTTTGCCGCTTTTTTCAGCAGCAGTTGCTAATGCACCGTAAACGATTTTTTCAGCAATAGATTTTTTTCCGTCAACCATTACTACGTTAACGAATTTTGTTAGAACTTCTGATCCAAACTTAGGATCTGGTAGTACTTTACGAGTAGCTACGACGCGTCTTCTTGGCATCTTATTATCTCCGTGCGCTTCAGGATTTTACCCAAAACATATTAAAATTAAATAGTGTTTGTTTGGCCTTACTTACGGAAAGTATTAAGATTTAGGCTTTTTAGCACCGTACTTAGAACGACCGTTACGACGTGCAGAAACACCTGAAGTATCAAGTGCACCACGAATTGTATGGTAACGAACACCCGGTAAATCTTTTACACGACCGCCGCGGATCAAGATTACACTATGCTCTTGCAAGTTATGGCCTTCACCACCGATGTACGAAGTTACTTCGAAACCGTTAGTTAGACGTACACGAGCAACTTTACGCATTGCCGAGTTAGGTTTTTTTGGTGTAGTTGTATATACACGAGTACATACACCACGTTTTTGTGGACACGCTTCTAGCGCAGGAACGTTAGTTTTTTGAACTTTGTCCTTACGCGGTTTGCGTACCAATTGTGAAATTGTTGCCATTGTTAAATAGCTCCTAATGTGTGTGTGAAAAATCAAGCCCTAAAGATTAGGGTCGCAAGAGTTTACGCTGAATAGAAAGGCGAGTCAATAAATAGACAATTGTGTTTTTGTTCACAAAACAAGAAAAGTAAGATGAGGTGGTTCGTTATGTTTAATTTAATGATTTAAAAGTGAAATGGGACCATCTACTCTGTAGATGGAGTCTTACCAAGCCAACTGACTTTGACAACGAATACTTAACGCAACAAACTCTGCATAGCTAACAACCTGTCCCATATTTGCTTTTAATCCACGAGCCTGTAAATCGACGTCTAAAACAAACAAACGCTTACTTTGATCTAGCTGTAGTAGCTGTAAGTGCTGATCCGTTGTTGCAGTAACGGCTGAGACTGCATCATTAAGTAATAACAAAAGATCTTTACCACCCAATTGCCTAACACAATCTTTCAGCGCAAAGCTATTAAAAGGAGATCCACTAACAGTGTGTAATATCATCTAAAAACTCATTAATTGGTGTTGTAGCTGAAGATGTTCATTAATTTCTTCTGTATTTAGCAGTGTTGTTTTAATAACTAATTGGTCTACTGAAATGTTTCGCTCAACGAGTGATTGTTGGCAAACATAAACATTTTCTACATCATAAAGTTCAAGCATTTGTAACATCGGCTGAAAATCTTTTTGCAAAATAAGATCTGCTTGATGTTTTGCTAATAATTGATAAACGCCATCACCTATAAAAAATACACTTAAGGATTCGTTAAAAGCAGAAATCGCCAAGGTTAAATCTAATGCCTCACGAGCAGTACTTGAACCATGGGGAGCTTGTCGATTTATGATGCCAATCTTCTTTTCCATGTTCATGCCCTAAAACTGTATCAATCGGTCACAACTAGCAGATAACTCAGCTAATTGACCTAACCCGCTGAGTAAAAAAGGGGGTTTAAGATTGTAATGCTGTAAACCTAATTGTGCAGCCTCTTGCTCATTAACGATACCGCGCCGTAATGATGCCGATACACAAACTTCAAGTGCAAACTTGTATTGAGTCGCTAAAGCAGCCCAGCGATCAGGTATATTAACCTCATCGCTGGCAGGGTTAATTAAATCATTGGCTGTTAGTACACCATCTAAGTAGAAAAAAACACCACATATTTTATGCCCAGCAGCTAATACTGCCTCGCAAAACTGTAAGGCAGATGCGGTATTTTGACTGCTAGCAGGATTACCCGTCACTAACAAAGAAAATTTAACAACCCCTGATTCAGACATACTAAGCCTTAAGCCGTGTACGCAATTGCTTCAACTTCAACCAACACGTCTTTTGGCAAACGAGCTACTTCAACACATGAACGAGCAGGTGCTAATTCAGCAAAGTATTTACCATAAACTTCATTGAAAGCAGCAAAGTCATTCATATCTTTAATGAAACAAGTCGTTTTAACGACAGTTTGTGCTGTTGCACCAGCGGCTTCTAATACTGCCAATAAGTTTTTCATTACTTGTTCAGTTTGCTCTGCAACACCACCTTCTACAATCTCCATTGATTTTGGATCCAATGGGATTTGACCAGAAGTAAAGATCATGTTGCCTAGTTGATTAGCTTGAGAATATGGACCAATTGCTGATGGAGATTGTTCTGTACTAATAATTTTTTTAGTTGTCATTTAATGCTTATCCTAATCAGTTAATTTCGAGCCTGTATATTGAAGTAGAAGCAAAATAAAAACAATGCGAAATGATAAAAAATTAAACTCGTACAAATAAAAGCCCAACAAAAATATTAACCCTTAAAACACCAAAATAACCACGAAGCGCTGCGCTACACGAAGAGCACGAAGGAAAAACGATAAGTTAGTCAAAAAAATCCACACTTCTTATCTGTCATTAAGTGTTTTTGACTTAACCTTCTTTACCCTTCGTGTCTTCGTGGTAAATCGCTTTTGACTTAAAACACCAAAATAACCACGAAGCGCTGCATGAAGAGCACGAAGGAAAGCTATAATCAGCTCAAATTTTAGATATAAAAAAAGGTGCCGAAGCACCTTTTTTTCTAAAGCAAAATTAATTGCTTATATTTGCTACTTATTCACCAAAATCAACGGCGTTTAGTAAGTCAGCTAAGTTTTGCTCAGCTGCTTCAACATCGATAATTGGCTCAGCACTAACAGGTTCAAGCTCTTTCGCTTTAGCTGCGGCACGAGTACGGTGATGTGCAAAACCAGTACCAGCTGGAATCAAGCGACCTACGATTACATTCTCTTTCAAGCCATGTAATTGGTCACATTTACCTGCAACAGCTGCTTCCGTAAGAACACGCGTTGTTTCTTGGAAAGATGCCGCTGAAATAAATGATTCAGTTGCTAGTGATGCTTTAGTAATACCGAGTAACTGGTACTCAAACTTAGCTAAGTTTTTGCCTTCAGCTTCTAAGCGACGGTTTTCAATGATAACGCGTACAACTTCAGCTTGCTCACCCACTAAGAATGGCGTATCGCCAGCATCAGTGATGATACATTTACGTAGCATTTGGTTAACGATAACTTCGATATGCTTATCATTAATTTTTACACCTTGTAAACGGTATACTTCTTGTACTTCGTTTGTGATGTAGTTAGCCACTGGGCTAATACCACGTAGACGAAGGATGTCATGAGGAGACTCAGGACCGTCAGAAATAACCTCACCTTTTTCAATCTTCTCACCTTCGAAGATGTTTAGGTGACGCCATTTAGGGATCATCTCTTCGTAAACATCACCATTTGCTTGAGTGATCACTAGGCGACGCTTACCTTTGGTTTCTTTACCAAATGCTAACGTACCAGATACTTCAGCAAGAATAGCGGCATCTTTAGGTGTACGAGCTTCAAATAAGTCAGCTACGCGAGGTAGACCACCCGTGATATCACGAGTTTTTGAACTTTCTTGAGGGATACGAGCAACCGCATCACCAACTCGTACTTGAGCACCATCTTCAAGGCTAACGATTGCTTTGGCAGGAAGTGCATATTGCGCAGCAACTTCAGTACCAGGAATGAATAAATCATTACCTTTAGCATCAACTAATTTAGCCATTGGACGCATTTCTTTACCTGCACTTGGACGCTGTGCAGGGTCAATAATAACAATACTTGATAAACCAGTTAGTTCATCAGTTTGTTTATTAATAGTAATGCCTTCAATAAAGTCTAAGAACTCAACCGTACCTTCCACTTCCGTAATAATTGGATGTGTATGCGGGTCCCAGTTAGCAATGATTTCGCCAGCAGTGATTACTGCACCATCTTGCTTCTCAAGAACAGCACCATAAGGTAGACGGTGATTCTCTTTAGTACGACCTAATTCATCAATAACGGTTAGCTCAGTTGAACGAGACGTTACAACTACTTTGCCATCAGAGTTAATTACAAACTTAGCGTTATGTAATTTAACTTTACCGGTATTTTTAACTTGGATATTGTTTTCTGATGCAGAACGCGATGCTGCACCACCGATGTGGAACGTACGCATCGTTAACTGTGTACCAGGTTCACCGATAGACTGAGCGGCCATAACACCAACGGCTTCGCCTTGACCAACCATGTGTCCACGAGCCAAATCACGACCGTAACATTGTGCACAAGCACCAAAGTCAGTATTACAAGTAATAACAGAGCGAACCCATACTTGGTCAACCGATGCTTCTTCGATTAAGTCACAGTATTTTTCATCAAGTAATACGTTACGTGCGATTAATACTTCGTTATCTGTACCTGGTTTAATGATGTCACGAGCAACAACACGACCTAGTACACGTTCACGAAGTGGTTCAACAACGTCGCCACCTTGAATTAACGGAGTAACTAACAGACCTTCAGTACTACCACAATCTTCTTCAGTAATAACTAAATCTTGAGCAATATCAACAAGACGACGAGTTAGGTAACCCGAGTTTGCTGTTTTAAGTGCGGTATCGGCTAGACCTTTACGTGCACCATGCGTCGAGATAAAGTACTGAAGTACGTTTAGACCTTCACGGAAGTTAGCTACGATAGGTGTTTCGATGATTGAACCATCTGGTTTAGCCATCAGACCACGCATACCCGCTAGCTGACGAATCTGAGCAGCACTACCACGTGCGCCCGAGTCGGCCATCATATAAACGCTGTTAAACGAATCTTGCTGAACTTCTTCACCTTTCGCTGTTAAGACTGTGTCTTTAGAAAGGTTTTCCATCATCGCTTTAGCCACTTGCTCATTCGCACTTGCCCAAATATCGATAACTTTATTGTAACGCTCACCCGCAGTAACAAGACCAGCTTGGAATTGCTCTTGGATTTCTAGTACTTCAGCTTCAGCTTCTTCAACTAAGCGTTTCTTAGCATCAGGAATAACCATATCGTCGATACCAACAGAAGCACCTGACAATGTTGCGTACTCAAAACCTGTGTACATCAATTGGTCAGCAAAAATAACAGTGTCTTTAATACCTAGTAAACGGTAACAAGCATTTAGCACGTTAGAGATTGCTTTTTTGCCCATGTTCAAATCAACATGCTCGAATGGTAAACCTTCAGGCATGATTAAAGATAAGATGGCACGACCAATCGTCGTTTCAACTAAACCAGTTGTTGATGTACGAGATTTATCTTCTGCAATGTGTACCTGTGTCATACGAACTTTAACAATTGCTTGCAAGTCTACAACACCAGCACGGTATGCTTTTTCAGCTTCTTTTGCATTTTTGAAGTACATGCCTTCGCCACGCGCATTAATGCGAGTACGAGTCATGTAGTACAAACCTAATACAACGTCTTGTGAAGGTACGATAATCGGCTCACCATTTGCAGGTGATAAGATATTATTCGTAGACATCATTAACGTACGAGCTTCAAGCTGTGCTTCAATTGTTAACGGTACGTGTACCGCCATTTGGTCACCATCGAAGTCGGCGTTGTATGCCGCACAAACTAATGGGTGTAATTGAATCGCTTTACCTTCGATTAATACAGGTTCAAATGCTTGGATACCTAGTCTGTGAAGTGTTGGTGCACGGTTAAGTAGCACTGGATGTTCACGGATAACACCTTCTAGGATATCCCAAACTTCACCACCTTCACGGTCAACTAATTTCTTAGCTGCTTTGATAGTAGTAGCAAGACCTAATGCTTCTAACTTACCGTAAACGAATGGTTTGAATAGCTCTAATGCCATCTTCTTCGGAAGACCACATTGATGTAAACGTAGAGTTGGACCCACTGTAATTACAGAACGACCAGAGTAATCAACACGTTTACCTAGTAAGTTTTGACGGAAACGACCTTGCTTACCTTTGATCATATCTGCAAGCGATTTTAGAGGACGTTTGTTCGAACCAGTAATAGCTCGGCCACGACGACCATTATCTAATAACGCATCAACAGACTCTTGTAACATACGTTTTTCGTTACGTACGATGATATCTGGCGCAGCTAGTTCTAAAAGACGTTTTAGGCGGTTATTACGGTTAATAACACGACGGTATAAGTCATTTAAGTCAGACGTTGCAAAACGTCCGCCGTCTAGTGGTACTAGAGGACGTAAATCAGGTGGTAGTACTGGAAGTACTGTTAAGATCATCCACTCTGGTTTGTTTGAAGACTGGTGGAAAGATTCTACCAATTTCAGACGTTTAGTTAATTTCTTACGGCGAGTTTCAGAATTAGTTGTTTCTAACTCTTCACGCATGCCTTTGATCTCGTGTTCTAGATCTAGGTCTTTAAGCAGTGCAAAAACGGCTTCAGCGCCCATCATTGCATCAAACTCATCGCCCCATTGCTCTAGGTTGTCCAAGTACTCTTCTTCAAGAAGAATTTGACCACGTTCAAGATCAGTCATACCTGGTTCAACAACCACGAATGATTCAAAATATAGGATACGTTCGATATCACGTAACGTCATATCAAGCATTAAGCCGATACGAGATGGAAGTGATTTAAGGAACCAAATGTGTGCAACAGGTGATGCTAATTCGATGTGTCCCATACGGTCACGACGAACTTTAGCTTGAGTTACCTCAACACCACATTTTTCACAAATAACACCACGATGTTTTAGGCGCTTGTACTTACCACATAAACATTCGTAATCTTTGATTGGACCAAAGATACGTGCACAGAACAGACCTTCACGTTCAGGTTTGAATGTACGGTAGTTAATGGTTTCAGGTTTTTTAACTTCACCAAAAGACCATGAACGGATCATTTCTGGTGATGCTAAACCGATTTTAATACCATCGAATTCTTTGGTTTTATTTTGTTGCTTTAAAAACTTGAGTAAGTCTTTCACGCTACTCTCCCATAGGAGTTAAAACTAGGCGTCTCAAAAAAACGAGACGCCACATATTTTCAACTAAAACGAATTTTAGTTAGATTCATCTAGCTCGATATTGATGCTTAATGAACGGATCTCTTTCAACAATACGTTGAATGATTCAGGCATGCCTGGTTCCATTCTATGGTCACCGTCTACGATGTTTTTATACATCTTAGTACGACCGTTAACATCATCCGATTTAACTGTCAGCATCTCTTGTAGAGTGTAAGCAGCACCGTAAGCTTCAAGTGCCCATACTTCCATCTCACCAAAACGCTGGCCACCGAACTGAGCTTTACCACCAAGTGGTTGCTGAGTAACCAAGCTGTAAGAACCTGTTGAACGTGCATGCATTTTGTCATCAACTAAGTGATTCAGTTTTAACATGTACATGTAACCAACGGTTACTGGACGTTCAAATGGGATACCCGTACGGCCATCAGTTAATTGTAACTGACCAGACTCAGGTAAATCAGCCATGCGTAACAATTCACGGATTTCACTTTCGTGTGCGCCATCAAATGCTGGAGTCGCAACTGGTAAACCTTTGTATAGGTTTTTAGCAAGACGTAATACAGCTTCATCATCAAAGTCATTTAAGTCAACATGACACGGTGCATCACCGAATGAGTAAAGTTTTTGTACATATTCACGTACTTTGCTGATTTCAACGTCACGCTGATCTTTGATCATACGCTCTAGTTTCTCACCAACACCTTTACACGCTAGACCTAGATGTGTTTCAAGAATCTGACCGATGTTCATTCGAGATGGTACACCCAATGGGTTAAGTACGATATCAACTGGAACACCAAACTCATCGTGAGGCATATCTTCTACAGGTACGATGTTTGAAATAACACCTTTGTTACCGTGACGGCCGGCCATTTTATCACCTGGTTGTAGGCGACGACGTACCGCTAAGTAAACTTTAACAATTTTTTGTACACCCGGTGCTAAATCATCACCTTGTGTAATTTTACGACGTTTAATATCAAACTCTTTATCGTAGTTTGCTTTAATTTCGTCGTGTTGTGCATTGATTTGATCTAAAAGCGTTTGCTTCTCATCATCAGAAAGCACGATATCAAACCACTGAGCCTTAGGCATTTGTAGTAGACGCGCTTCTTCTTGACCAGCAGAAACTAATAGGTTTAATGCTTTTTCGTAAATAGAGCCTTCTAAAAGTTTAAACTTCTCAGTTAAATCTTTCTTCGCCGCTTTTAACTGCATTTCTTCAATTTCTAGTGCACGTTTGTCTTTCTCAACGCCGTCACGAGTAAAGACTTGTACGTCAATTACTGTTGCGTAAGTTGAGTTAGCTACGCGTAAAGAGCTGTCTTTAACATCAGACGCTTTTTCACCGAAGATTGCTCGTAATAGTTTTTCTTCTGGCGTAAGTTGAGTTTCACCTTTAGGTGTTACTTTACCTACTAAGATATCACCTGGTTTAACTTCAGCACCTACATAAACAATACCAGACTCATCTAGTTTACTTAGTGCAGATTCACCAACGTTAGGAATATCGGCCGTGATCTCTTCAGTACCCAATTTAGTTTCACGTGCAATACATGAGAACTCTTGGATATGGATCGTAGTAAAACGATCTTCTTGAGATACACGCTCAGAAATAAGGATTGAATCCTCAAAGTTGTAACCATTCCAAGGCATGAAGGCAATCTTCATGTTTTGACCAAGTGCTAAATCACCCATATCAGTCGATGGACCATCGGCTAATACGTCACCGCGAACAATTGGCTCGCCAGGTTTACACGTTGGTTTTTGGTTAATACATGTATTCTGATTCGAACGCGTGTATTTAGTTAAGTTGTAGATGTCGATACCGGCTTCACCAGCAACTAATTCATCATCAGCAACTTTAACTACGATACGAGATGCATCAACGTAATCAATTGTTCCGCCACGTTTTGCAATAATGGTTACACCAGAATCGATCGCTAGACGACGTTCAATACCTGTACCTACTAATGGCTTATCAGCACGTAGTGTTGGTACAGCTTGACGTTGCATGTTTGCACCCATTAAGGCACGGTTAGCATCATCATGTTCTAAGAACGGGATAAGTGACGCAGCAACAGAAATGATCTGTTGTGGTGACACATCCATGTAATCAATGTCGTTTGGTCCCATGAAGGTAGTTTCACCTTTATGACGACACTGGATCATATCTTCGTTAAGCATGCCATTTTCATCAAGACCGGCAGATGCCTGTGCGATAACAAATGTACCTTCTTCGATAGCTGATAAATATTCAACTTGATCAGAAGGTTTACCATCGATCACTTTACGGTAAGGTGTTTCTAAGAAACCGTAACTGTTAGTACGAGAGAAAGTAGCTAACGAGTTGATAAGACCGATGTTTGGTCCCTCAGGTGTTTCGATAGGACATAAACGACCGTAATGCGTTACGTGTACGTCACGTACTTCAAAGCCAGCACGTTCACGTGTTAAACCACCAGGGCCTAATGCAGAGATACGACGTTTGTGTGTTACTTCTGATAACGGGTTATTTTGATCCATAAACTGAGACAGTTGTGATGAACCAAAGAACTCTTTAACAGCAGCTGAGATAGGTTTTGCATTGATCAGATCTTGCGGCATAGTCGCATCAAGATCGCCCAAAGATAGACGCTCTTTAACAGCACGTTCAACACGTACTAAACCAACACGGAATTGGTTTTCAGCCATTTCACCTACACAACGAATACGACGGTTACCAAGGTGATCGATATCATCAACTTCGCCATTACCGTTACGGATATCGATCAGTGTTTTCATTACACTTAAGATATCTTCGTTAGATAGAATGCCAGGACCTACATCGCCTTCAATATTAACGCGACGATTGAACTTCATACGACCTACTTTAGATAAGTCATAACGTTCTTCTGCAAAGAATAAGTTTTGGAATAAACCTTCTGCAGCATCTTTTGTTGGTGGCTCACCAGGACGCATCATACGGTAAACTTCTACTAACGCTTCTAAACGGTTAGTTGAAGAGTCAACGCGTAATGTATCCGAAATAAATGAACCACAATCTAATTCATTAGTGTAAATTGCTTCGAATTTTTTAATACCAGACTGTGCTAGCTCTGCTAATAATTCAAGCGTAAAGATATCATTTGCGTTAACAATGATTTCACCAGTTTCGCTGCTGATGTAATCTTTCGCTGACACTTTACCTTCTAGATGTTCGAATGGCACTTCAATGTGTTGTACGCCGTCTTTTTCAAGTTGACGAATATGACGAGCAGTAATACGTTTGCCCGATTCAACATAAGTTGTACCTTTACTCACGATGTCAAAGTTAAACTGCTCACCACGTAAACGGTCTGCAATTAATGCCATCGTAATAACACCATCTTTAACAACAAACTGAGTTGTATCAAAGAAGATGTCTAGGATTTGTTCTGTCGTGTACTCAAGTGCACGTAACATGATAGTCGCTGGTAATTTACGACGACGGTCAATACGAACAAATAAGTTGTCTTTCGGGTCAAACTCAAAATCTAACCAAGAACCACGGTAAGGGATAACACGTGCGTTATATAACACTTTACCCGAACTGTGTGTTTTGCCTTTATCATGATCAAAGAAAACACCAGGTGAACGATGTAATTGAGAAACAATAACACGCTCAGTACCATTGATTACAAAGGTACCATTTTCTGTCATGAGTGGCATTTCACCCATGTAAACTTCTTGTTCACGGATATCTTTAACCGTGCCTGCTGGCGCGTCACGATCATAAATAACAAGACGTAGTTTTACACGTAAAGAGGCAGAGTATGTAACTCCGCGGATTTGGCATTCTTTTACATCGAATACAGGTTCACCTAAGCGGTAGCTTACGTATTGTAGCTCCGAAGTGCCTGAGTAACTCGCGATAGGAAAGATGCTGTTAAAAGCAGCTTGTAAACCTACTTCGCCAGTCGGATCGACTTCAATGTATCGTTTGAATGAATCTAGTTGAATCTCCAACAAGTATGGTTTTTCCATTACTTGTGGGCGTTTCCCGAAATCCTTACGAATACGTTTTTTCTCAGTATAAGAGTAACCCATGTGGTTCCTTTGCTCGCTGATTAAATTGGTCATAGTTGTCTTACTTGGTTTGAATCTTGTTGCATGACAACGGCGGCACATTATTTTGGTGTTAATGATGTTTTAAATGTCTATATTGCTTCTGTTTGAGCCTGTTTTTAAGGCGCAGCTTATATCGCTGACTTTATCGTTCGAAACAATATGGCAATAACATCACCTTAAGCGTCCGATGACCGTAAAAAATAATGATAAATCACGGTATCCTATAGCGCAAAAAGGCCGGTGATTAAATAATCACCAGCCAGTGCCATTTTCATGGCTAATAAGTTAGAAAATCTAACTTATTTAAGTTCAGCAGTTGCACCGATTTCAGCAAGCTCTTTCTGGAAAGCTTCAGCTTCGTCTTTCGAGATGCCTTCTTTCAATACAGCAGGGCAAGATTCAACAGCGTCTTTCGCTTCTTTCAGGCCTAGACCTGTGATAGCACGAACAGCTTTGATTGCTTTAACTTTGTTCTCACCGAAAGCAGTAAGTACAAGGTTGAATTCAGTTTGCTCAGCAGCAGCTTCGCCTGCAGCAGCAGGACCTGCAGCAACAGCAGCAGCAGATACACCGAATTTTTCTTCCATTGCTTCGATTAGTTCAACAACTTCCATTACAGATAGTTCTGCAACAGCATCAATGATTTGGTCTTTAGTAAGAGACATGAGTCAATTCCTATATATAGATTATAAAATGGTATTACAGCAATTACGCTGCAGATTCTTCTTTCTGGTCGCGAATTGCAGCCAGAGTACGTACAAGTTTGCCCGCTGCAGCTTCTTTCATAGTAGCCATCAGTTTCGCAATTGCTTCGTCGTAAGTTGGTAATGTCGCTAAACGGTCGATTTGATCGGCTTCAATAAATTCGCCTTCAAATGCTAGCCCTTTAATTTCAAACTTTTCATTAGCTTTAGCAAAGTCTTTTAAAAGACGTGCTGCTGCACCTGGATGTTCGTTTGAAAAAGCAAGGATAGTAGGACCTGTAAACGTATCTGCCAGACATGCATAATCAGTACCTTCAACTGCACGACGTGCTAATGTATTACGAATTACTCGTAAAAATACACCGTTTGCACGTGCTTTTGCACGAAGTTCAGTCATTGCACCTACTGTTACGCCACGTGAATCAGCGACAACAGCAGACAGAGCGCCTTTAGCAGCTTCGTTGACTTCAGCAACAATAGCTTGTTTGTCTTCGAGTCTTAATGCCATTTGGTTTTACTCCTGGATTCCACTAGGTTTTACCCTAGATAAACACCCTCACCTAATGGTGAGGCACTATTTTGGTTTCGGATCCAGTAGAATAATCTTTCTGGGGTCCGGTACCGTCTACGCAGGAAATTAAGTCAAATCAGAGATTTAACACCTGCGGTCTAAGAAGAGACCTAAGGCCCTCCAAAGTAAGGTCGCATATTATACAAACAATATGCCACCTTGTATAGTGACTTGATGATTAATCATCAAATCACTACAAAAAATTACGCTACTACTGTTTCTAGAGTTGCTTGGTCAACTTTAAGACCTGCACCCATAGTTGTAGATAGAGAAACTTTCTTAATGAATTGACCTTTAGCACCTGATGGCTTGCCTTTTTTAAGCGCAATAATCAAAGCTTCTAGGTTTTCTTTAATCTGTTCAGCAGAGAACGTTGCTTTACCTATTGTAGAATGGATAATACCATTCTTGTCGTTACGGTAACGAACCTGACCAGCTTTAGCATTTTTAACTGCATCAGCAACGTTAGGTGTAACTGTACCAACTTTCGGGTTAGGCATTAGGCCACGAGGACCTAAGATTTGACCTAATTGACCAACAACACGCATAGCGTCTGGTGATGCAATTACTACGTCAAAATCCATTTCGCCAGCTTTAACTTTAGCAGCAAGATCGTCCATACCAACGATATCCGCACCAGCAGCTAGAGCAGCTTCTGCGTTAGCGCCTTGTGTGAATACAGCAACACGAACTTCACGACCAGTACCGTGTGGTAATACAGTTGCGCCACGTACGTTTTGATCACTACGACGAGGATCAACACCTAGGTTAACTGCAACATCAATGCTTTCGCTGAATTTAGCTGTAGCGAACTTTTGTAAAAGTGCTACTGCTTCATTGATTTCGTATTCTTTAGTTCCGTCAACTTCTGCACGGATAGCTGTCATGCGTTTAGATAATTTAGCCATTGTATTAACCCTCTACTTCCAGACCCATAGAACGAGCAGAACCCGCAATACAACGTACCATCGCTTCAAGATCGGCACCCGTTAAATCAACTTCTTTCGCTTTAGCGATTTCTTCAAGTTGAGCAACTGTTACTTTACCTACTTTATTTTTGTTAGGTACAGCAGAACCAGATTTGATGCCAGCAGCTTTCTTAAGTAAGTAAGATGCAGGTGGAGTCTTAGTTTCGAACGTAAAAGAACGGTCAGCATATACTGTAATTACTACAGGAACTGGCGCGCCTTTTTCTTGAGCTTCTGTTTTTGCATTGAATGCTTTACAGAATTCCATGATGTTAACACCGTGTTGACCAAGTGCTGGACCAACTGGTGGTGACGGGTTTGCCATACCAGCTGAAACTTGCAGCTTGATATATGCGGTTACTTTCTTAGCCATGATATATTACCTTTTTTTGGGTATAACGCTGAAAAAACTCAGCTTCCCGATGAATACATAAGTGACTGCATTATTGCAGCCTACTCGATCCTATTGAATTTGCCGTGTTAACTAAAGTTCTCACCACAAATAAAATGGGCGGCGAATTATAACTGTAAGCTACCTCATTTCACAAGATCTTTTGGTGTTTTTTTAACCTAATAACAATTACAGATGATTAAAAAAACAAAAAGCCAATAAGAATGACCTTATTGGCTTAGATAAGCATTAACAAATAACTGATTTGTTATAAATTAATTAGCTTTTTTCAACTTGAGAGAATTCAAGTTCAACTGGCGTTGCACGACCAAAGATAGAAACCGATACTTTTAAGCGGCTCTTATCGTAGTCAACTTCTTCAACTGTACCTGAGAAGTCAGCAAATGGACCATCACTAACACGAACCACTTCACCTGCTTCAAACAAAGTACGTGGACGAGGAGTATCGTGAGACTCTTGTAAACGGTTAAGAATATTATCCACTTCTTTTTGAGAGATAGGAGCAGGACGTTCTGCTGTACCACCAATAAAGCCCATTACACGGTCAATGCTTTTTACTAAATGCCAGCTGTCGTCATTCATCGCCATTTCAACTAAAACGTAACCAGGGAAGAACTTACGTTCACTTTTACGTTTTTGTCCAGCACGCATTTCAACAACTTCTTCCGTTGGGACTAAGATTTGTCCAAAGTGCTCTTCCATTTCATTTAAACGGATGTGCTCAACTAATGTTTTTTGTACACGTCCTTCATACCCAGAAAAGGCTTGGACTACATACCATCTCTTTTTTTGAACTTCTTCAGTCATAATAAACCCTTAAATAGAGGTAGTGATAAACGCGATGAGGCGAACGAAAATGCCATCAAGACCCCACAATATCAAACCAACAATGGTTGATACCGCTAAGATGATTAATGTAGTTTGTACTGTTTCTTGGCGAGTTGGCCAAACAACTTTACGCACTTCAAGGCGCGCATCTTTAGCAAAACCAATAAACGTTTTGCCTTTTTCAGTAAATGCAGCAGAAAGAACGGCTAAAGCAGCTAATAATAAAAGTACTGCTACACGTAATACAACATGCGTTTCTTCGCCATATAAATAATTACCAACAATGATTGCTGCTAATAATAAAACGGTGATCGTCCATTTAACCCCATCGAATGAGCTTTTGCTGTTTTCAGAATTTACTGTTGTCATAACGCTTTTTATCCACTGTTAAAATTAATAATACCGACCCTAGCATCAGTTGCTAAGAGGTAAAACAACCACCTATTTAAAGCGATTGTTTAGTAGGTGAAAGACTGCTTTTATATTAAGCATAAGTCGCCACCTAAAAATAAAGCACGTAAGTATAAGGATTTTTCTGTCTTTTGTAACCTGATTATATATAAAAATAACAATTCTTATTGATAAAAGACAATCAAGCTACTTTTCTATTGCACTCTCACCTAACCGTTACCTCTTTCAAACAAAGTATTGAGGTAGTTTATCTTATCATTTGAATCTACGTTTTATATTAAGAAGCTTATGAATAAACATGATTAAGAAACATTAACCTCAAACCTTACACTTAGCATGTCTGTTATTAATGCCCACGCTTAGCAGTAAACAACGAACAGACTCTACCCGCTAAATATCGATTAGCAAGCATCATCCCTAAAAGCATAAAAACAATAAACACCAATATAACAGGATTCATTGAACTCAGGCTAGATACTACAGGCCCAGGACAAAACCCAGCGAGCCCCCAGCCAATGCCAAATAAGCTAGCACCAAGAATTAAAGGCGCATCTACTTTTTTCTTATGGCTTAATTGTAAAGGTTCTCCACTGACAGCTGTTTGACGTTTTTTAATGACACCATGATAGATAGGCGTGAACACTAATAGCGCTCCTCCCATCACAAATGCAAGGCTAGGATCCCATGCGCCCGTTACATTTAAAAAAGCGGTCACTTTATTAGGGTCAACCATTTCAGAAATCACCATGCCAGCGCCAAATAACAAACCCGCTACGGCTGCTACTGCAATACGAAATAAAGATGAATAATGCATTTATATGGCTCCGAATAATTGACGAAAATAAACAACCACTATTGCACTAAGCATAAACACGACAGTAGCAACAATAGAACGCACCGAAAAACGTCCCATACCAACAATTCCATGACCACTAGTACAACCATTACCTAGACGAGTGCCAACACCTACGAGTAGACCCGCTAACGCTATCAGCAGGTAACTATCAGTGCTTACAAGCGGTAAATTGATATCGAAGGGAGCGATAAAAACTGCACTCAAAATCATCGTAATAATAAAAACAGCACGCCAAGCTGTGTCCCCTTTTTTAGGTTGTATCAAACCATTTACAATGCCACTAATACCGGCGACTTTACCACTAAATAACATCAGAATGGCGGCAGATAAACCTAACAACATTCCACCCAATAATGCATGCCAAGGTATTGAAAACGACATATAACTCTCTCAATTAAGTTGATTAAAACCAGTTTTACTTAAACACAAAAAATCCCATGCAAGCTAATGATTAACGCTTTAATACGAGGATCTGATAAGGAATAAAATACCTGCTGCGACTCTTTACGCACTTCAACTAAACCATTTTTGCGTAATACCGATAATTGTTGTGAAAATGCCGACTGACTTAATTCAGAACCAGCTTGTAATTGAGAGACGCCAACCTCCCCTTCTATTAATTGGCACAACACCATGAGGCGCTCTTGGTGAGCCATTGTTTTTAACAACTCAGCGACTTCACCTGCACGTAACGTCATTTCATCGAGTTCCATGAATTTCACCTTCTATAATTTATTTATTATGCAAAGAATACTGACAGCATTGACATTAGTCAATTCTTATTTAGATCCAGCTAAATTAGTTAAAGTTAAATTAGACAAAGCTAATTTAATGGATTATAGTTTTTGCAAATTCAAGCACGGCGAGTGCTTAATAATTAAAGATTAACAATCAAAAAAATCCCACTATCAAATTAATAATGAGCAATACGGAGTAAATTGGATATGACAAAAATTGTAATTATCGGTGGCGTTGCCGGAGGCGCATCAGCAGCAGCACGCGCAAGACGTTTAAGTGAAGATGCAGAAATTATTATGCTTGAGCGAGGTCCATTTATTTCCTTTGCTAATTGTGGATTACCGTACCATGTAGGTGGAGATATCGAAGATCGTAATCAATTATTACTACAAACTCCTGAAAGTTTTTTGGCACGCTTTAACGTTGATGTACGACCATTGTCAGAAGTTATTCGCATTAATCGCAACGAAAAAACAATCACTATTAAAAATGTCAATGATGGTAGTAAATATACTGAAAGCTATGACTTTTTAGTATTAAGTCCAGGGGCCGCTCCGATCGTACCTAATATACCGGGGATTGATAATCCATTAACGCACTCTCTGCGTAATATTCCGGATATGGATAACATCATCAATACCATTAAATACAATAAACCTAAGCACGCGACAGTGGTAGGTGGTGGTTTTATTGGATTAGAGATGATGGAAGCTTTTCATCAATTAGGGATTAAAACCACTCTATTGGAATTAGCAGACCAAGTGATGACACCAGTAGATGAAGAGATGGCAGGATTTGCTCATCAAGTGATCCGCGACCATGGTATCGACTTACGTCTAGGGGTTGCATTACAGGGTGTTGAATATATTAAAAATGATCATATCGCCAATCAAGACATTGGTGAAAGTATCGACAACCAACATTTACAAGGTGAGTTAAACCTCAGTTTAAGTAATGGCGAACAACTCATCACGGACATATTGATTATGGCCATTGGTGTACGGCCTGAAACCAGTTTAGCTAAAGAAGCTGGATTGGATATCGGTTTATTAGGTGGTATTAAAACCAATTTGCAATTACAAACCAGTGATCCTGTTATTTATGCCGTTGGCGATGCCATTGAAGAACAAGACTTTGTAACAGGTAAACCAACAATCGTCCCTTTAGCAGGCCCTGCAAACCGACAAGGACGCATGGCTGCTGATAATATGTTTGGTCGCAATCAAGATTATCAAGGCACTCAGGGTACAGCCATTTGCAAAATATTTGACTTAGCGATCGCTTCAACCGGTCAAAATGAAAAACAACTTAAACAAAAAGGCATCAACTACGAGAAAGTCTTTGTGCACACAGCAAGCCATGCTAGCTACTATCCAGGTGCGGAAATAGTCTCATTTAAAATGTTATTTGATCCACAAACAGGAAAAATTCTAGGAGCCCAAGCCGCAGGTAAGGATGGCATCGACAAACGAATCGACATTATGGCCGTCGCGCAACGAGCAGGCATGACAGTAGAACAACTACAACACCTCGAACTCACTTACGCACCACCATTTGGTAGTGCTAAAGATGTTATCAACCAAGCAGCCTTTGTAGCGTATAACCTTATGCTTGGAGATACTAAAGCAATACATTTTGACGAAGTTGATCACTTAACTGACCAACAAGTGTTATTGGATGTGCGTACTGCAGGAGAACTAGAAGTTTTAGGACAAATTGGGGAGGCTATCAATATTCCAGTCGACGAACTACGTCAACGACTACATGAATTACCAAAAGACAAAGAGATCATCATTTATTGTCAGGTTGGCTTACGTGGCAATGTTGCTTATCGTCAGTTAGTGAATAACGGCTTCAAAGCACGCAACTTAATCGGCGGTTACCGCACTTATAAATTTGCCAAAGCTTAGTAAATTTAACTTATTTCGTATTACCACAATATGATGTGGTAATACGATTTAAAAACAGAACTCCGTCCTGATACCTTAGAAAAGCAAGATATGGTTAATTAAGCGTAATAAGTTTCAACGCTTTTAATGAAATCAGGTAACATTTTTACAGGTAACTGATTGATACCCGCTGCTGCTGCACGCCCGCCACCAGTATCGAATTGACTACAAACGTCACCGGCACCTTGTTTATTTTCTAAGGGAGCACGTAAAGAGACAAGGTAACCGCCCTGCTCATTTTTAGTTAATACCGCAAATGCACGGCTTGGTTGCTGATTCGCTAGTAAGTTCCCATAAACGCCACTAATACGACGAGACCATTTTTCACCCGGCAACTCAAACACACTTAATACTTGGCTACTGTGCATAGCTGGGATAGACAATGCATTTTCTAAATCCGCTTGATAAGCATCTTGTAGCGCATAATAAGGAGATCCCTTATCTTCAAATACATCAAATGGGCTTGGGTATTTAACTAACGCTTCATATAAATCTGCAGGGTCAAAATGTAAATCGGCAACATCAGCACCGTAACCATTATAATTAATTAACGTTCCTAGCTCTTTTAATAAGTCTGCTTGCTCTGTTGTATATCCTGCAGCAGTCGCTAATTGGTCAGCTTTACTAATCATGTTATCGCCATAAGCGGCACAAATAGCCCAATCATGGAACTGCCCTTTTAAATACTCATCAATGATTAACGCTGTGCACATATTTGCATCTAAATCGATTAAAGCGGTCAGCTTATCATGGTTAGGAATATCACCCGAACGATGATGGTCGGCATAAAAAACCGCAGTACCTTGGTCTAATGCAGCCACTAATTCGTTGGTATTCTTTTCCATCGAAATGTCTAAGACTGTTAAAGTATCTTCAGGGTTAATATCAATCGTTTTTAATAGCTGAATATTACGTTTAACCCCTGTTACTAAAGTAGACGTTAATGGGCTTGATAGACGTAATTGTATTAATGAAATAATGCCGTCAGCATCTCCATTAAAAATATCATAATGCATAATATAACCTTCCTATGAAGTGGGCAATTGATGACCAAATAATCGATGAATTAAACCACTGAACTTGTCACTATGGGAGTAAAAATAATAGTAAACAGCGAGTAATAAAATAAGTAAACTAGACATAATCACTTCAGGCACATGCAATATCCTGCCAATAACACCAACACTGGCACTAAAAATAGCAAACGCAGAAAGTAAAATAAGCACCTGTTTATCAGATAAACCCATGTCTTGCAAAAGATGGTGAATATGACCACGATCTGCGTAAAGTGGAGATTTTTTATCTTTTACGCGCCTAATTATATTCGCAATCATATCCAATACGGGTACCGCTATTAACCACAATGCAGTCACTGGTTTAAAAGCTGTTGGTGAATCAGGATCCACAATGGCATCATCAATATGCATTGACTCTTGACTACCCGCAATCAATAAGCAAACAACAGTAAAGCCAATAAAAAAACTACCCGAGTCGCCCATAAATACTTTATAACGGTTGCGCGGTAGCATAGAAAGGTTACACATTAAAAATGGAATTAATGCTGCGATAAAGCAAATACAAGTAGAAGCTAAATATAATTGCCCATTGACGCCAAACAAAACGGCAAGCGCTAAAAAACTAATAATACTCAAACAACCTAATAAACCATCGACACCATCAACCATATTAAAGGCGGAGATCACACCAATCACTACGATAATAGTAAAAATTAACGATGCACTATTTAACACTACCTCACCTAACGAAAATAAGTTACCTAAAGAAGATATTTGGAATTCAGCGAAATAATAAAGAAACGTCGTAATCGCAATCATTAACGACAACCGTAATGAGACCTTTAAATTAATCTTGTCATCAATCATGCCTAACAACATTAAAAAACCACCACAAAGGACGAAGGAAATAACCTCGGGCGTGAATTGTTGATTCATATATAAAACAAAAACAAGCGTACAATAAAGAGCAGGTCCGCCAATAACAGGGATATTACCTTTATGGAGCTTTCGATGATCAGCTTTATCGACTAGTCCAAATTGAATAGCTTTAGGATGGAAAAAATAAAAAAGAAAAGAGGAAACAGCGAAAGACATAAGTGCAGTTACCATCATTGAAATAAACATAACTCACACCTGTATTATTTTTTCACTTATGATTCACTTCTTTGTGAAAGTAGTCATATTGAGAGAGCAAAGATAATACCACCCTAACCTTACACTTTTGAAGTATTTTAAAATATTTCAAAAATAAAAATAAACCTACACCATAGGTTAAAACAGTATTTATAACTAAATAGTTAATGAGTTAGCGCTCATTTAAATGATTATTTTTGCTCAAATCTAACGCGCACGATTAATAAACAGTGCTTTTACTTAGTCACAGCTAACGTTATAGCCCCTCATAAACCTTAAGTGCTTGTTGTAAGTTAGCGTAAAAAGTAAGTTCACCCTGATGTAAAATAATCGCACTATCACAAAACTCTTCAATCTCTTTAAGGTCATGACTAACCATAATAACATTTGCTGTTTTACTTTTATCTAACAGCGCTTGGCGTGCTTTTTTACGAAATTTTTGATCGCCAACAGAGGTTGCTTCATCAATCAAATACACATCAAAATCAATCGCAATACAGCAGCCAAAAGCTAAACGAGAACGCATACCACTAGAATAGTTTTTAACGGGTAAGTCATACTTAATACCTAATTCTGCAAAATGTTTCACTTTTTCTTCATATTCATCTAAATCGGCAACACCATTAACACGACCAATAAACCGTGTATTTTCACGCCCCGTCATTTGAGGGTGAATCCCAGTGGCTAAAGCCACTGGCCAAGAAATGGCTTTATCAGTAATCACTTTGCCTTTATTTGGGTATTCACTACCGGCTAAAATCCTAAATAATGTTGACTTACCTGCGCCATTCGAGCCTAAAATACCAATATTATGCCCTTCAGGAATTTCAAAATTAATATCCTGAAATATATATTGATGCCCTAGATCAGAAGGGTAATATTTGGTTAAATTTTGTAATTTGATCATAGTTTCATACAAAGCATTATTAAAAAATGAACAGTGAGCTTATCTTTATTCACAAAATGGAGCAAGATCCCTCGATAAAACAAATAAATATTTAATTTGAATTAGTTGTAATCGTCCCTTTTGAATTTAAGACATTAACCTTTGAACTTCCAGCCGCAGCCTTTACCCTGCTTGGAAACATACTTTGACTTTGGGGCGCATGCTTCAGCCTGCTTCTTTTGACCTTTTCGCTTTGTGTGATATTTCATTGCTATTCGTTCGCTGCGCTCATCGAGGCTAATAGTAGTATGCGAAACATCTTTAAGGGGCGCTGGCTTCAGCCTGCTTCTTTTGACCTTGTTCTTTTGATTTTTAGGGTTGTTTTCGTTATGCATTGGTTCGCTTTACTCAGCAATACTAATCGTTATATTCGATAACCCGCATACTGGCAGGCTGAAGCCAGCGCCCCGAATATCAAGCTATGCTTGATAGCTATCGCACTATGCTGCGATGAGTGATGGTGTTGCAGTTTTAGCATAACGTAATTGAAGAATAATATCGCAAGTTGCGAAACATCTTTAAGGGCCGCTTGGGCGAATTAGCCGACAGGCTAGAGCAATGAGCGGAAGAGCTCTGCGATTCCTTTTTTCAGCCTGTTTGGAAACATGTTTTGACTTTGGGGCGCTGGCTTCAGCCTGCTTGTTTTGATTTTTTGCTTTATGGTATTTCATTACTATTGGTTCGCTTTACTCAGCAATGCTAATCGTTGTATGCGATAACCCGCATACTGGCAGGCTGAAGCCAGCGCCCCGAATATCAAACTACGCTTGATAGCTATCGCACTATGCTGCGATGAGTGATGGTTTTGATTTTTGGTATAACGTAATTGACAAACAAGATTGTAAGATGTGATACATCTTGTAAGGGCGCTGGGCGAATTAGCCGACAGGCTAGGGCAATGAGCGGAAGAGCTCTGCGATTCCTTTTTTTAGCCTGCTTCTTTTGACCTTGTTCTTTTGATTTTTAGGGTTGTTTTCGTTATGCATTGGTTCGCTTTACTCATCGAGGCTAATCGTTGTATGCGATAACCCGCATACTGGCAGGCTGAAGCCAGCGCCCCGAATATCAAGCTACGCTTGATAGCTATCGCACTATGTTGCGATGAGTGATGGTTTTGATTTTTGGTATAACGTAATTGACGAATAATATCGCAAGTTGCGAAACATCTTTAAGGGCGCATGGGCGAATTAGCCGACAGGCTAGGGTAATGAGCGGAAGAGCTCTGCGATTCCTTTTTTTAGCCTGCCATTTTTTGATGTTAGATTTATGCTTTTAATCTTCGCTATCAAAGTAAAAGTACAAAATAGCAAATGAATAACAACCAACAGAAAACATTTGCAAACTGAAGCTTGCCTCAAGCATAGCCGCTATTATCTATCCTTTACCCTTTACCCTTTACCTATTTCAACAAGCATGCCTTTATCCAGCACTAACAACTTATCTTTCAAACTTTCTTTCGCTTGCTCATCACCATGCACAATAATGACTTTTTCAGGACCTTTACGAATACGTTTAATAAAATTCACTAAATTAGATTGATCGGCATGTGCAGAGTAACCCGAAATCGTATGAACGCCTGCATTAACCGTTAGTTTCTCACCATCAATAAACACATAACCGCCACTTGGTCCATACTGTTGAATCTGACGCCCTAACGTACCACGAGCTTGATAACCCACAAACAACACATCAGCCGTTGGTTCAGTGATAAATCGTTTCAAATAATTAACAACCCGCCCACCACTACACATACCACTCGCAGCAATCACAATCGCAGGTTTACTACGATTTGCTAAATACTCAATCACTTGCATGTGCTCTTGGTGTGTATCAACCGTATACAAACTATCAAAGTTTAAAGGTTGTCTGCCCTGTTTCACACGTCTTTTAGCTTCTGCATCCCATAACGTCTGAAAATGTTGATAATGCTTTGTAAATTTAGCGGCCATCGGCGAATCAACAATCACTTCGATATCAGCCAATTTTTTATATTTAGCACGGCTAACAATCTGCTCTAACTCATAAAGCAACTCCTGAGTACGCCCGATACTAAAAGCAGGAATAATCACCACTCCATTATCACTAATCGCTTTAATTAATATCTTTTCTAAACTCTTAGCACGATCACGTCGTCCTTGATGGTTCTTGTCGCCATAGGTACTTTCAATCACCACAATATCAGCTTTATAAGGGCTTTTAGGGGAAGCTAACAAAGGAGAATAAGTGGCACCGAGATCACCAGAAAAAACAACACGCGTGGCAGGCTGAGCAACAGATTTAACATCAATCTCAATATAAGCAGAACCCAAAATGTGGCCTGCCGGTTGGAATTTTATTTTAGTTTGAACATCCCCCACTAAATCCAATGCAAACCATTGCTTATAAGGCACTGCAATCAGTTGCTTAGTTAAACGCGCTAAACACGCCTTAATAATCGATTGATTACGAGTGACGCCTACCTTAAGCGCATCTTCAATCACCATTGGTAACAAAGCCGCAGTCGCTTCTGTGGCAATAATCGGCCCATTAAATCCTGCGGCTAATAAATAAGGCAAACGTCCAACATGGTCAATATGACAATGCGTCACTAATAAAGCTTGAACCGTACTAATGTCAAACTCGATAGATAACAAATCATCATCACCTCGACCAGACGTTTCCGCACCTTGAAACAAACCACAATCAACCAACACACTATTAGCTGAATCAATCACCAATTGATGGCAAGAACCAGTCACACCATTAACAGCGCCATGATGTAATATTTTCATAAAAGCAACCTTTTAAAAAAAGTATTAAACCACTTTATTCTCTTTTCTTCGGTATTCAAATTACGAAGTCTAAATTGATGTAGAGTTCACAATAAGAATTCAATAACGCGATCGTATAGAAAAATCTTCTGCGTCCCTAGTCAAATGAGGGCTGTAATAGGGATCGTTTTCAATCTCAGGTTTCCAGCGTTCCAGTAGCAACGCTTTTTCTTTATCAAAGCGTTTTATTCTTTCAGGGTTCTCTGCATCATCACCACGTGTTTTTGATTCATAATGGTAAAGCTGTGCATGCGCACAATACACATTATAAAAACCTATGCTTTTAACTTTCAAACAAAAATCAACATCATTGTAGGCAACTTGATAGCTTTCATCTAACCCACCGACCACTAAGTAAGTTTCTTTACGAATGGCTAAACATGCTCCAGTTACTCCTGATACAACTTGATTAAGGTGCAGACGGTTGTAATAACCACCCGAGTCATTAGGAATACAACGATGAGAATGTGCAGCATACCCACCTAAACCCATAACGATGCCAGCATGTTGAATCGTTTGATCGGGGTAAAGTAACTTTGCCCCTACACAACCAACATTTGCTTGCATGGCTAATCCAACAAGTTCTTTAAGCCAAGCACTATTAATCACCTCGGTATCATTGTTTAATAAAACAATAACCTCGCCCGATGCCAACTCAACTGCCCTGTTATTTATTTCTGAATAGTTAAAGGCTTTATCGTGTTTAATTACCGATATATTTTCATGTCGATTAAGTTGAGCTATATAGGCTAAAGCATCCGTTTGTTTAGATTGATTATCCATAATAATAATTTCTAACTCAGCATAATCTGTTTTAGCCAACAAGCTCGAAACGCATGTTTCCAATACACTTTTATGATCTCGGGTTGGTATAATGATTGAAACTTTAGGCCAATTTTTAGGGATGTATTGCACATGATAGAAATTATCTAAATTTCCTTCATTTATTTTTGCATCAATTTCACTGCGCTCAAAGTGCTCAATCAAAGCATGTTGACCCGCTTTAACGGTATAAGGCTTATCACCCGTGTTTGCTGCAGTAGAGCCTTCATGTATACGCCAGTGGTATAATATTTTTGCAATGTGGGCAATTTGATTTGGCTTTAAAATTTCAGAAGCTCTTAATGCTAAATCATAATCTTGCGCACCTTCAAAACCAACGCGACATCCACCTAGCTGTTGCAAAAAATCGCGTTTATAAATAGACAAGTGAGTGATGTAATTATGTGCATGCAACAAATAAGGATTCCAAGCAGATTTAAAATGAGGTGCAACTCGTTTACCATTTTTATTGATAAAGTCTTCATCACTATAGATCCATTCCAGATCTGGTTGTTGAAGTAATAAGCAAGCGACTTCGTTGAGAGCCTGTGGTGCGAGCCGATCGTCGTGATCTAACAATACAACAAAATCACCACTCGATACCTTTACTCCTACATTAGTAGATGCACTAATATGTAAATTAGAGGAATTAGTAATAATCGTTATTTTATCTGAAATTAAACCTAATTGATCAATGTAGTTATTAACAACTGAACATGTAGATGCATCATTCACTAATACTAATTGCCAATTTTGATAGCTTTGTTGTCGCACGGACTCAACACAAGCTTTAAGAAACTTAATCGGAGGGTTATAAATAGGAACAACAATTGAGAAACATTGGCTTTGCTCTGAAAGCACTGGTTGCCATAATGTGGGTTCAATATTTTTAATCCAGCGCTTATAGGGATGATTAAAATAGGGCGATAAAAGTCGATATAAAAAAAGGTAACTTTGGAATACATAAGGTAACGTTTTTAAATAACCTTTTAAACGTGTTGGTAAAAATTTAATTAGCATTTTGTGCCAACTCATTTTTATGTTTTAATTCTTGGGTCGTTAACCATGCACTCAGTTCAGGAAACATTTTCTTGCGCCGATACAAAACAATTTCAGAGCCTTGTAATTTAACTTCTAACTCATCGATTGGTTTGATGCCATAAAGCTTTAAATCGAAATCGAAACCACAAGTCCCAGTAGGATGGATTTTTATTTTTTGCAGATTATCTCGTTTTATTGAGGCATGTAGTTGTAAAAACTTTTCTCCATTAACATAGACTTCAACTTTGGCAGGCGCATCGTAAGAACGAGCTATAGCCCAACCTCTTAATAACCCAGTCTGTAATAAACTTAAATTAATAGCCCCCTTCGGCTCAACAAACAATTGCCCAGGAAGTAACCATTGTTGAAGATGTGTTAGATTTAGTTCAATGCCAGAAACCGGCACCTCATCTCCCTCCGCCTTAACTTGAATATGATCACTGGGTTTAACATCATAATCGAGTAAGTTAATCGAAAAACCACAATGCCCAGTAGGGTGAACCTTCCCTTTAAAGGCGGCATTAAACTCTGAGGCAGAAATCGTTTTCAATGCCTTATCGTTCACATAAACAGTAAGATTAACCTGCTTTTTATTATGCGCACGATAAGCCCAGCCCGTTAGCAGTCCAACTTGCAATTGTTTTTTATCAGCCCAACCAATAACGTTATCAATGCGGCTCACTCTTAAATAGTTTGAGGGATTCGGAGTTATAAAATTAAGCGATTGCTGACACTGAGCTTCAGAAGGTTGTAAATCTGCAAACTCAATTAAAGCAACAACAAACGATTGTTTATGTTTTACCGCTTTTTCTGAGGATACCAATAATGCAGGGTGAGATGATTTATTAAGAAAACGCAGAATTTTTTTATAATCATTAAAAGCAGCATCTAATCCACCGACGACGCCTTGTTTCATCGATATTGTATTGCGGTTAGCAACAGACAATAAGTCTCGAAAAACAAAAATAAAATGAGGGTTACGCAATTTTTTAGCGATACGCGATAAGTCATTTAAGCTCGATGGCCGCTTCCATGCCCACACATCCTGTTTTTCATTATAATCGGTAATCACTTGCTCAAATTTTTCTTTAGATTGTTTTTCAAAGGCGAAACTTAAACGAGTATCCTCAAAAACCGGAGCGCAGGCATTACCCATCGGTACACCTAGGTGTTTTAAAGCCCCGGCAACGATAGACGTACCACCTCGTGCAACTCCCACAACAATAATCGTTTTTTGAAGCTCTTTGTTGCTAGGATGAAGAACAACCATCCCTTTATTTGTTAATGAATCTAATGACATATAATTCTTTTAAGGTAATTTATTATTTATTCAAACATACTTCTAGTTAGAATATTAGTGAGCGTCTTATCCCTATCTCATTACAGATTCTTTATGACTCATAGTTAGAACATTCAATAAATAATTAGTTTGAACTACAAATGAAACAACATAAAAATATTGGATTAGAGTTTTTAAGTCAGATTTTCCAAGTTAATTTACAAACTGATCATCATTTATATCTAACATTTCTTCTCGATGGAGCGCATTAAAATCGGTATCTTCAAATTTAATACCGTGCTCCCTTAAAAATTGAAAAAAACTGTATATATCAGTAAGCCTACTCATACGGTTGTGTGGAACTTTTTTAGAGGATATAAATTTAACCTCATTATAAATATATTGATCAGTGCACTTACGTTTAACAATTTGATCAAATTCACCATAGTCAGGTCGCCTTCTCAATAAAATCATTTTTGATTCTAGTTTAGGAAGTATATCTAAAAGATGAATTGCACTACCTTCTTCCCAAATTATTTCATCAGCAGCAATTAAATGTGCCAATTGGACTTCTAATACGTGTTCTTCAGGTAAAAACTCGATGAAACCATTTTTCTTTAAAATTACTGATAAAAAATCAAAACCTGCAACACGTCCAACACTTTTAAAGTTTCTTCTAGAAACAAATAATTTTTTGGGTAAGCCTTCCGTTTTAAGCTCATTGAATTTAGTTGATTGTTTTAATGCATTATCATAACCAGGAACAGAGAAGTTTTGTCCAATGGTACTACCAGGTTGTGGCAAGATTAAAGTTTCAAATTCTTTAACATCTTTCAAATAAATGATTTTTTCTAAATTTATCTTAAAATATTTTAATATTTGTATTTGTCCTTTAGATATATTTTCATTATCAGGTAATACCACATAGCCATCAAACGATTCAATACAACTAGCATTTCCCCACATACGGTGGCAGCCTTCTGCCAATAAGTGCCCAAAGTGACTGGGTAACGCACCTAGATAAAGATAACGGCCAGGTATTTTTTCAATAGAGCCACAATGCTCGCTTAGGTATTCATTCCTAAGATTATTTTTTAATAGGGAAACTCCCCCTCTTGTTATAGTTAAAAAATCATCACTAAGCCCATAATCCTTATCCACAACACCGTGAATAAATTTCCCATAACCTTTGAAATCATTAATCGCAGGCACTACTACAGCATCGCTAACTTCTTTATAAATCATAGCCGAATTCTTTGTAGTCTTTAGAGTAAAACTTTTTAATACATTTTTGAGTTTTTTCATTAATCAATAACTCTTTTCCATTAGTAAATTGGTTCCTAGTCATTTTTCTACCGATGTTCTTGAACTCAAAATGTAACCCAATTTTCTTTTCAATTTTTAAAATAAAGTTATCATCTAGCCCATCCTCTTGCTTAAAGACATCTACTCCTTTGTAGACAAACTCTATTTGTGGTCTCAGATGATTATCGTAAATATAATTATTATTGCTATAATTTTCTAAGGCTTTTAGAATCCATTCATCTAAAGAGATATTTAAATTTTGACCTCCAATTCTCATATGAGCTTCAGAAATAATGCGTTCAAGAGGTTTTCTTACAACTGTAAAAACATAATCAAACCGATCTAAGTTGAAATTCATGTCCAACATTTGAAAATGCATATGCTGAGGTGAACACTTTCTAACAAAATTTAAATTACCTTCTTTCCCACCATCCAAATATTCAACTTTAAATCCATTTTTTAGAAAAAGATGCTCTATATAACTACCTCCACATTTAGGGATATGAATAAAAAGAATTCTTTTATTATCTTTATAAAATATAGGCATTCTGGTTATCTCATATCAACAATATCATCATACATGGGGATTACATCATCACTTGCCATAATTTTAAGGCTAAAAGGCATTGTATATTGAGATATATCAATAGTAAAACCACAATTTGAATCTTTAGTACCTTGTTTATTTTCTCTAAATTCAGAGGCTTCGATTTCTAATGCAAAAATATTATTAACAAAAACTTTTATTTTTACTTTATCGTTTTTATACAAATGCTGCGCCCAACCGTGTACGAATTTTTTACCAACAGAACCTATATTACCTATAACTTTCGTTGCTCTAGTTTTATCTAAATAGTCTTTTGGATTGGGAGTAATGAATTCAAGAGCTTTATTTTTGTTATTTGAATAGTCTACGATATCTATATTTGATTCAATCAAAGCATTCACAAAGCTTTCCTTGTTCTGCAAAGCCTTTTCTGCAGAAACCAACATCACTGGTCGAGTAGTGTTAGAAACAAAATCAACAATTTGAGCATAATCAGCTAACGCATTCTGTAAACCTTTACCTATATCTGCTTGCATAGAGATACTATTTCTATTTGCAATCGCAAAAATATCTTTGAAAATAAAAATATAAAAAGGATTAGGGATTACTTTTTCAACCTTATCTAAATAGTTCAGTGCAGCAGGTCTTTTCCATGCCCATACGTCGTGATTATTGGAATAATTTTCAACAATACTTTTAGCTAGATTTAAATCATTACTCTCAAAAGCCTCACTAAGAAGAACATCTTCAAAAACGGGAGGATGACTCTTTTCACCTGTAAATATACCCAAATGATGTAATGCACCAGCAACTAAAGAAGTACCACCTCTAGCAGTTCCGATTACCACTATTTGTCTTTTCTCTGTATTGATTTTATCAGCATTAATAAAGGCAAAACCTTTATTCTCCAATTGTTCAATTCCCATTAGTTTATTCCTATTGAGAAATCTTCTCTTGTTAAACTTAAATTTGGGCTATAACAAGGATCAGCTTTTTTATCCGTCTGCCACGTATCTTTCATATAATTCATCTCTTTATTAAATCGTGCTACTTTTTCAGGATTATCTTCCGCACCACGACTGATCGACTCATAATGATATAATTCAGCATAAGGGGTCCATAGGTTACGATACCCTGCAGCTTGTACTTTCAAACAAAAATCAACGTCATTAAATGCAACTTTTAAGTCTTCTTCATTTAAGCCATTTACTTCATTAAAGACTGATTTACGCACTAGCAAACAGGCAGCTGTTACCGCAGACAAGTTTTGCACTAATTTAAGGCGGTAAAAGTATCCAGGATGGTCTCGTGGGAAGTACTTATGAGAATGACCAGCTACACCACCTAAACCATAAATGACGCCTGCATGCTGAATAGTATCATTATCAAAATACAACATAGCCCCAACACAACCCACATCTTCACGTTGAGCATGAGACACCATCTCTGTCAGCCATTCGGGTGTTATTACTTCAACATCATTATTAACCAAGCCAATAATTTCGCCTTTCGCTTGTTTAGCGGCAAAGTTATTAATAGCAGAATAGTTAAACGGATAAGGGTAACGCAGGACGGTTATTTTTTCATGCTGATCAAGTTCTTCAAAGTAGTCTAAAGCAATAGGGTCATTAGAGTTATTATCAATTAATAAAATTTCATAATTTTGATAAGTTGTTTTTTCTAGAATCGAGTCAATTGCTTGCTTTGTAATATCATAGCCATTGTAAGTCGGGATAATAAGCGACACTAAAGGCTCTTCAGCAATTTGCCAATTAACCTTATACATATTTGCACCAGCGCCCTTTTCGACCGTCACCTCTTTATTTAAGGCTTTAAAATGGTCTTGTAAGGCTTTAATGCCTGCATCTGTTGTGTAAGTTTTTTCTTCAGAAGCAAGTGCGGTAGATCCTTCGACCATACGCCAATGGTAAAGTACTTTAGGAATATGAACGATATTGGCTTGGTCGATTTCACGAGAGTAACGCAATAATAAATCAAAATCTTGACTGCCTTCGTATCCTTTACGGAAACCACCAATTTTATTAACGATATCTGTTTTATAAACACCAAGATGAGACACATAATTTTGGCTGTATAAAAGATCTAAATTCCAGTCGGCTTTAAAGTGAGGTCCACTTCGAACACCGTCTTCATCTATTTTATCTTCATCACTGTAAATCAATTCTGTTTTAGGCTGTTGATTAAGCACTTCAACTATATGATATAGCGCATGCACATGTAACTCGTCATCATGATCTAACAAGGCAGACCATTCACCTGTTGCCACTTCTAAAGCACTGTTACTTGCTTCTGAGATATGTCCATTTTGTTCACGGAAAACCACTTTAATACGTTTATCTTTTGCCGTGTATTCTTCTAACACTTCACGAACATCTTTATTTGGCGACTTATCATCTGCTAAGCAAAGTTCCCAATTATCGTAAGATTGCTTGATAACCGATTCAATACATTCTATCAACAACTGCTTTTCAGGATTATATACAGGCACAATAATAGAAATCAGCGGTTTATGCTCAAAGCCTTTAATATTTTGAAGCGCTAAAGAAGCGGTCACTACTTCATGGTTATTAATCCATTCTTGATAAGATTGAGAGCTAGCTGAATTAGATTCACTTCTAAAGTCACAATAAGCGCGATTTTCAGCACAGCCATGATTAACAAAATGAAGTAATAGATTCGCTTCCCACCCTGCTAAATCAGGATTTTGAGCGACATAAGCAGAAGGAGAAAAATAAGGATTAGGTTTACGTCCTTCCGCTTCACCGTGAAGAACATAATGCAATAAAGGGTTAACATTCGATGCTTTAACATCTGCATTTTCATATAAGTAATAAGCGGTAGAAAAATGAGGATGAGGGTTATAAAACTTGTTAGCACCTTCAACAATATAATGATCTAAGGCACTTTTATAAGGAGTGCATTGGCCATAAGTAGTTGTATAATACTCCTCATTAAATAAACCAGATTCATTAATAATATTCAATTGCTTTTGGTCAGCGTTTGTTGGTTTTTGAGCAAGCCCTAAAAAATTCTTTAATTTTGATTTCATGAAGATAAATACCGTTTAGAAGATAAGTTGAGCCCATTAAGATTGTTTTATTTCAAACAAATAAGATGAATAGTGTAATAAAAAGTCACAAAAATAGCATCATTTATATATCTGTAAGCCACTAGTTTTTTTGTCATTTAACATTCAGACCAAAGGAATAAGTATTCGTTCGAGTAAATTATAATACTATAACTTATTTGGCTGCAGATCTTTTAAATCTGAAAAAATACAAAGATTTAGGTAATTAAGAGAAAAATCATTTACTACTGACTGTTACTTTTTAATTTAACTTGTTTTGATACTCAGCTACTTTTTGCTTAATTAAAGGGCCATTAGGTCGCGCTTGATGCGCTAACGTCATTAAAGAAAGCGCTTTTTTAAGGTCTGTTTTTTCTATTTTAAGCGCTTCATCTCGAATAAAATCAACGTCAACATTGTTTTTTAAATCACTCAACTGCACGTTATTAATATCAAGACGAGGTTTAGTTTTAATGTTAAGAAATGAAAAAAGGTGTGATGAAATATTATCTAAGCGATCACTGTCGAGGTGAATGAGATAACCATGTGTTGCCTCAACTAACTCACTCTCACCGATGAGTTCAATATCACCTTGCTGTAGGGCATTAATAATGACATCTTTATTACCGAGTTGCATCGCCGTATTAAACTTTGTTTTTATTTCAAGGGTCGTCTTACGCTTTTTAGTGGGGATAAAAGCAATACCATCATAAGTCACAAACCAACTACGTTTAAGGTCATTGACGTTAAGCTTTATTATCTGCTCCTGAAGTTCACTAAGGTTTTCTTTAGCCAGCGCATAATTCAATGCTTTGCATAACGCTTTATTTTGAAGTTTTTTAGGGATAATTCTCAGCGTTGTCGCAATCAGTGTTTTTTTCATTTAAAAGAGCCTAGTGTAGCTTAACGAATAATGACAAGCCTTTTAAAGCCGTGCATCAGATTGATTAATATTAAGTGGATAGTATTAAAAAATAATACGCGATATAAAGAATCTTACATTAAAACAGCATATCGTTGGCATTGCATTTACTTTTATAGAGTGAAATATCTTCAGCATATAAACGCTTAACTATTTCAACAAGCTCTGGTGTATATAAAGACTGATGGCTCGGGCACTGTGCTTGACGCTTCAATAAAGCTATATCAAAAGCCGCTACCTGACTATAATCGACATCATCAAGTAACTGATACTTATCTGTCCCATGCTCTGTTAATGAACGGGCATCCACAACGGTAAAATCTATTTTGTTTTTTAATGTATTGATTACTTCGTCAAAATGTTCCAGTGCAAAATAATCATCATATTCATCAAACAATAAAAAAGTACTCTGTGGCTTCCAATGTATATTAGCCCCTTTCATTGGAGGTACAGCAAGCGATTTAACAAATTGTTCAAAGGTTAGCTCATCAAGATTAACCTCACGTTTCAATAAATCTCGGTATTGCCAAGCATCCGGTTCTTTAGCGACAAATTTATCCAAAAATACACTCGCTAACCGTCTAAAGGGACAACGTAAAATAACAAACTTATACTTTGCAGTAGCCGCATCTTTTAATGTCGGTTTAAATGTTTGGTTATTTTGGTGTATCCAATTCCCCTGTTCAATACTCGTAATACAACCATTAGCAATCGCAACTGATAAACGCAGTGTAGAACAGCCATTTTTAGGGATAAAACTGTAAATAGCGTTACTATTAAAGATCTGCATTGCATAATTCATACAAAACTGATGTTGCCCGTTTTGGTTTAAATTATTAAAGGAGTTTGCACTAAAATTAAACATATTATTTAATAGCCCGTTATTTAAATTAAAAGCTTCTCATGGAGGTCAAGTCTCACTTCTCATGGGGTCAAGTCTTGTATTTTGCAATATCACAATATCATGGGGGTCAAGTCTTGTATTTTGCAATAATACGACTAATTTGAGAGTAATGTAAGCCAAAATAATCACCAATCTGTTTTTGCGTATAGCCACCAGAGCGATATACATTAAATATTGCTTGGTGCTTATCTATTGCGTTAGATTGGTATTCTTTTAGTGTCAGAGGTGTTGCACTGCGCTGTTTAAGAGGAATTTCAAGTAAATCTCCTTCTCGTTCACTTTGCATTTCTTGATGCTTTGCAACAAAATCATCATCACCGAGGAATATTTGATGCTGTAAATCATTCCATACTGACTTACCCACACCATCTTTAACAAAAACAATATAGGCTCGAATAGCATCTCGCCGATTATTGGCAAATAACTTCAGTAAAGCATCTGTCGATAACCATTCTGGCGAATCAACATTCCCAAGCATACAATGCCAACTAGACCACAACCACTCATCGGGAGAATTAACCATTTTAGCTCTAACTGGATTTAAAACAATATATCGGCATAATTCGAGCAAGTAGACATCTTTATCAACTAAGATTGCCTTGTACCTACCTTGAAATAAATGCCCTACACGACCATGTCTACGGTTCATTGATTGGGTGAAAACACCATTTAGGTGGCGCATCCCTTTACTAAGGTTTGCATCGGGCGTTTCGACCAAAAGATGATAATGATTGCTCATTAAACAATAGGCATGAACAACCCAATTATAGCGATCACAGACATCAGCTAAAATCGCTAAAAACAATTCAAAATCATCATCCTGAAGATAAATGATATTCCGACCATTGCCCCGTGAAGTGACATGGTAAAGCGCACCAGCAAACTCTAAACGTAACGGTCGACTCATAAAGCACCTTAACAAGTTAAACAATATGCAATAAGGTTAGCCTAAAAATCTATAAAAGAAGTCATCATGCAAAAATCAAGACTTGACCCCGTTATCAGACTTGACCCCGTTATCCTTTTTGACCCCGTTATCCTTTAGGCTCGAATAGCATCTCGTCGATTATTCGCAAATAACTTCAGTAAAGCATCTGTCGATAACCATTCTGGCGAATCAACATTCCCAAGCATGCAATGCCAACTAGACCACAACCACTCATCGGGAGAATTAACCATTTTAGCTCTAATTGGATTTAAAACAATATAGAGCAAGTAGACATCCTTATCAACTAAAATGGCCTTGTACCGACCTTGAAATAAATGCCCTACACGACCATGTCTACGGTTCATTGATTGGGTGAAAACACCATTTAGGTGGCGCATCCCTTTACTAAGGTTTGCATCGAGCGTTTCGACCAAAAGATGATAATGATTAGTCATTAAACAATAGGCATGAACAACCCAATTATAGCGATCACAGACATCGGCTAAAATCGCTAAAAACAATTCAAAATCATCATCCTGAAGATAAATGATATTCCGACCATTGCCCCGCGAAGTGACATGGTAAAGCGCACCAGCAAACTCTAAACGTAACGGTCGACTCATAAAGCACCTTAACAAGTTAAACAATATGCAATAAGGTTAGCCTAAAAATCTATAAAAGAAGTAATCATGCAAAAATCAAGACTTGCCCTCATTACCATCATGCCCCCAGTTATCTCACTTTTCTTTCATATTCATTTAGTTTCTTTATTATGAACTCGCCATCAGGTCTTTTTTTAAAAGCAATACGCATCAAGTGCAACGCTAATGGTAAATTTATATTTTCGTACTTTACTGCCACATCTCGACAAAAGTCAACATCTCTATCAGTGATTACATCAAGTTCATTTATTTGATTTACATTCGTTTCTGTCATTTTTATTTTAGGTATTGTTGTTCTTTTATTAAATAACCAATCTTTAAATTTATGGTTTGATCTTCCAAGCAAGAGAAGTTGTAGTGCAGTACTTGATTCTTTAGATATTTTGCTAGTATCAAAATCACACGATATGAAGTTGGAGAAATATGGTCTATAACAATCAACACTAGGAGGTGTGACTAAGTATCTTTCAGCATTTCCAGTGAAAATAGTATCAGGCTGAAGTATATTAGCTATACAATCAATTATAAAAGGATTTCTTATATAAATGACTTCTTGAAAGAACGAAGTGTAAATATTAATTGAGTTTTTAAAAAAACTATCTCCGAATAAAAGTAATCTCTTATTTGATATTGAACTTGAATTTAAAAAATAATCTAAATCGCCTGTATTTCCTTTGAGAGCATTAGAAAGAGTATAATGTTTAACATGTGGTATTATTTTATTGTAACTCTTTAAAAAAAAAGTCTTTTCTGGTGATAAGTTGAGTATTTCCCCTAAGTCCCCTTTATAACTAACTTCTTCAAAGTAGGGGATTGGTTTTTTCTTAATATTACAGATTTCTAGTAGATATTTAAAAATTTCAAAGTTACCTTGTTCATTAATATGGGTATCTGTATTTAAAAAATGCTCCTCCTTGCTTAATATTTCTATAGGATAAAAAACACTTTCTAGCTGATGACTACTATTGTATATAGAATTTACGTGAATATTTTCTTTTTCAAAATCTTTCTTAAATAACACCATTTTAGATGGGAAAACTATATGGCAATACGGTATGTTTTTTTTACTACAATAATTTACGTTATGCTTGATATTTTTTCGAAAAGAATTAATCGCATCTTTAGTTATTGATTTATCTCCTGTTAGATAGGAAAATTGTTCTTGAGCTCTGTCAGTTTGTTTTAAAAAAAAACAACCATTCATGTCTATTATATCTTTTTTTACATCAATCATGTTCGTTTAAACTTTCCATAATTTTTTTAATTTTTTTATTTATATACTCACCATTAGGCCTGATGACCTGGCAAATTTTTAGTATAGATAATGTCGTTGTATTATCACCAAGAATCTCATATCGTTTAGCTAAGTTGTTTAGGAATTCTACATTTTCATTCAATGTATTAATTGTTTTCATATATTCAAAAGATTTTTTTTCTTCTGATATCAAATGTTGTAAAAGATGCTGTAAAGATTTTTCGTCAATATAATCTTGCTTAGGCAAAACTTCCGGATACTCATCAAAAATATTATTGAACAACTGTAAATGCCCTTCAAAAAAATTAATCATAAAATTTTTATTTTCTTCCATGAATATTGATTGAAATTTTATTGCTTCATTTCGCGCAGGGAGGAATTTACTTTCACTTTTATTATTTATTTTTTTTATGAGTTCATTCCTCGAATATCCTAGTTCATTGGATAAAATATCAGAGTTATTATAAACCTCAATACACCTAGCTGTAATAATATCAATAGATTCATTAGTTGAAATTCTTGACATATCTAAATTTTCAATGCTTTTAATGTTTGCAATATTTAAAAAATCTATAATTAAATCATTATTAATTAATTTTTCTTTTTCGAAAACCCTACATGTGATATTTTTTTTACCAAAAGAATTAGCCCAATTAGTCATCATTTCGTTATAGAGTAAATGCTGAATGTCGCTAGTATTAAATATATTATTTAACTTGACCCTATACCCACTTCTTAATGCCGTAGTTACATTACTTGTCACATATCTATCTTGGCGCCTAAAATAAGATATAATTTCTACAATTTCGAAATAACTCGATAATTTATTTTTCAAATAAATTATCGAGTTATTATCCAGTAGAGAGCAATCTTCTGAAGATACAATGACATGATCTATGTGTTCAGGTAAAGCATTGAGTTCTTTTTGTAATTTTTGATAATAGTCACCAGAATATTCATTAAAATCATAACCAGAGATTTTCTGAATTTCCTCAATATAGTATTTTAAATTGTGTGAAATATCAGCTGCTAATGCAAACTCATACTGATTTAATGATAAATAATCCAATACAAATATACCATTCTCAAATAATATTTTTCTGTTCTTTCTGAGAAATGCTTGTATAGATGTTGTTCCTGTTTTTCGTGTTCCAATGTGCAAAGTTAACTTCATGTTTACCCCAAAATCTCATATATATACTTTATTTTTTCACAAACCTTTAAATTTTTTCTATAAACTTAAACCAGTTCTCAAAAAACTCTCTTTCATTAAATGCCTCAATATTATCAAAGCTAAAATCAGTCTCATCGTTACAGATGGACAGGATTTTTTGTGAAAGTGCTTTATTTGAGTCCACAATATAACCGTTTGTACCGTCTAGCAATACATCTTCAACACCGACACATTCTTTATATGCGATGGTTGGTACATGCTGAGATAAAGCTTCTAGTAGCGCAATACTTAAGCCTTCAAACTCGGAAGGCATTGCATACATTTTTGCTTTCCTGTAAACACTTTCCATATCACCAGTATTTCCTTTTAAGGCAATAATATCGTCGACTTTCTCAACAAAGATTTGGGCTTGTAGCTCTTCTCTTAAGTAACCTTCGCCATAGATTTCAACACGGTACTCTCGTTGTCTTAATTCATCTTGTATCAAACTTACCGCATCAATTAAACGATCAAATCGTTTTTGTGGTGCTAAACGACCAACACCGATGATTAACTTTTCACGTTGACCATTATTAACATGTTCCGGCAAAATGACGCCATTTGGAATTACAGTAACACGATCTTGCATATCTTCTGGCAACGAGTCCTTGTAGGTATTGAGTAACAAATGAATATGATCAACTTTTGCAAAGTACTCTTCACGCTTCTCTTTGCTCCACCATAACTCTTCAATTTTCCAAGGATTGTTGTGCTCCGATGCAATAATAGGTATACCAGTACCTTGAGCAGCTTCAATAATTGGCTCAAATAACCATTCAGACAACATAGGAATAAATACATCCACTTGATGATCTAGCAATTGCTTTCTTAAAAGTGGAATAGACTTACCATAGTCAGATTCATCAAATGTTGGGATAACCTGCACACTATCATAAAGAGGGTAAACAGCTTTATTATGTAAATTTTTCTTGCAGAAAATCGTTACCTTCATTCCTTTTTCAGAAATATAGTTAGAGATTTGAGCCGCAATACGCTCTATTCCACCTTGCGAGAAGGTCATCCCATGAACATAAAAAGCAACGTGTTTTGATTGATTAACAATATTTTTATGCTGATCAAATTCACTGATATCAATAATATCAGATAGGCATTTGCCTGGGTGTTTAAACTTAAAGCGTGTCCATTCACTTTCAATAATTGATTTTGCTCGTTTTAAGGTTTTTGGATTGATAGTGAAATTATTCACGACAAAGTCAAGGATATGTTTTCTCTCATGAAAATAAGCCTCAGTCCCTTCAACTTTATGAACTTGAGAGGCACTATGGCGGCGGAAATAGTTCGCAGCTTCTACGTTATGGACCACCTTACCATGCTTTAAACAATCTAAGTAAATAAGCCAATCACCTGCAATTTTAAAACTACGTGCTTCCTGTAAAACATGGCCATTAACAGAAGCTTTTCGAATCAATAGACCACTCGCATTGACGAGTGTGCACATTGAACCTAGTTGCTCATTAACTTCCATAAAGCCGTCACGTTTGTAGCTTGAAGCAAATTTATTAGGGTAAGCTTGATCCAAGTAGGGTTTTAGAGCATTTTCTTGCACCTCACCATATTCATTAATAATCTCAGTACGTGCCGATATTATATTAACCATAGGATCATTAAACTCAGTGAATAGCTTTTCGATAAACGCGTTATCAGCGGAGTCATCACCTTCAGCAATCCAGACAAAGTTTCCTTGAGCTAATGCAATACCTTTTTGCCACTGAATAAATGGTGACCCTGAATTTTTTTTATTAAGATAACTGTGTACCCTGTATTCATTAATGTATTCATCAACCACTTTAGTTGAATGATCCGTTGAACAATCGTCCAAAGCAAGAATTTCCCAATCTTGGTTAGTTTGGTTGATAATGCTGTCGATACGCTCCTTTAAGTATAATTCGTGATTGTAATAAGGAATAATCACAGATAAGGCCGGCTGGTAATCAGTATTCTGATAGATAGTTTTAAATATTTTCTGGTTTTGAATATCAGAAGTGTATTGACTAAATAACTGCTGCTTGGCCGCATTGCCATGCTCTATTAATAGGTTACTATTCTCTAGGTAAGTAACAACAGCCTTGGCAGCTTCTAATGAATTTATCTTTTCAATGATAGTGCCTGAGTTGTATTTAATAAACTCAGTAATCCCTGTGGCTTCATCAAAGCAAATTGCAGGTATGGCATGCTGTGCGGCTTCCAGAACAACGAGAGGGAATGGGTCTTCCCGTGATGACATATAAAAAACATCAGCCATTGCTGAAAGTTCATTTGCATTTTTATAATTACCAATAAATTTAATGTATTGACGATCTTCATCTGTTAAGGAAGACTCGAGTTCATCACGATCTGGACCATCACCAATCCAGACAAATTTAATTTTTTTATCAGTAAATGAACGAGTGTAACGAGCCGTTTCAATAAAAATATCGGCGCCTTTACGCCAATAGAGCGTACCACAACCAGTGACAACAAATGCGTCTTGATCAATACCAAATTGTTCGCGGACTTGTTGACGCAGCTCTTGAGAAGAAGTCTCTAGCTGTGCTATCGGATTGATAAAAGCAGGTACAGTTGTTACTAAGTTTTCAGTTATCTTATACTTTTCTATCAGTGTTTTACTTGATGCTGGTGATGCTGATATATAAAGATCAGTATTATCTAAAATTAACTGCATTTCATCATCAAATTCCGCGAGTATTTTCTCCATCTCGTGAATATGGGTCACTATATTACCAGTTAACTTAATATCGTACTGCTCAACAATATTAAATAATTTTCCACTGACAACTGTATTAAGGTACGTAAATTCAAAATCCTCTTTTAAGAATGCTTGTAACTGTTCAGGGGAATCAACGTCATTTTCGGGTAATACATAAATATCAGCATACTGTACATATAGATCTGATACAGGACCAGGTGCTAATAATAATATTTTCAAGCGGCGAGCGGTATGCTCGTAGAACCATTTAATGACTTCTAACAAAACCACTTCTGAACCAGCTTGCATACCATCATGCCCTACAAATAACATTGGCTTAATGGCACGACTACGAACTACACTTTTGGGGTCACAACCCTGGCGACCTTCATAGTAACCGTGTACTGAAAAATGTTCAAAAGGCGACGATCCTGTTGTGCGAATATCAGGATTGAGTGAACAATAAAAACCTGGATCAAAGTAAGCATTTGGCTTACGCCCCTCTTTTTCACCCGCATTAAAGTAGTGCGCCAGAGGGTCAATACCAGCTTCCCTTACATCATTATTATTTGCTAAATAATAATCAGCATCAAAAGTTAGTTTGAGCAGCTCCTCAGTGACCTCGACAGCTTCCGCCACCGCTTGAACTGTTGGAGCTTCGTTTAGCAGTTTATTTTTCGCAACCGCACGACCTTCATTAATCCCACACTGACAATAGTGACCTAACAATGAGCGTTCGATGCCCACTAAATCTTCATTCAATTCTAGATACTCATAAGGAACAAAGAATGGGTTTGGTTTCCGCCCTTCACTTTCACCAATGGTTACATAGTGATAAAGACTGTTCGTTTTATTTTCTTTAACCTCGGGGTTTGATATCAAATAGAACTTGGTTGAGAAAAATGATGACGGATCAAGCAGTTGATCATGTCCGACAGCAATGTAATGCTGAATGGGATTATCATATGGTGCAATATCATTAATAAAATTGAGATAATAATCAACATCAAAAATTTCAGACTTACTAATGACTTCAACCATATATTGTGGTATTTCAATTTTTTCTAAAATAGTTCCCTGAACTTGTTCAACCTCTTGAATCCCCTGTTCTGCTTGAACTATTGTGGGTATATCCTCCTTAATATCAGAAACATTTGACTTTTCCGTTAGAGGAATAACGTTAGATATTGAAGAAGTCCCATCTAAAATAGAAATACTACTTGATAAACCCATATCTATTTCTAAAGAATGATTGCTGAAGCGAATAAAATGCAAAAAAGGATGGTTTTTATTAGTATCAATAGCATTACTTTCTAAATATTCAGCAAAATCAATATCCATTCTTGGGCTTCGCCCTTCAAACGCCCCTTTTGCAATAAAGTGATGATAAGGTGAAATACCGGCTTCTACGACATCATTATTTGTAGCAAGGTAGTATTCGGTATCGAAATATGGATGTGCAGAAAGACCTAATTCAGTTTCATTATTGTAGAAATAAGCAAGATAAGTACAATTAATACTTTCTGGTACTTGATTTTTTAAGTGTTCTAAATCAACAAAATCACAAGGAGCACGACCTTCTTCTTCACCATTTGTAATATAATGAACCAAAGGATTTATATCCGCTTCGACCACATCTTGATTATTCACAATATAGTATTGGGTGTTAAATAAGAACGAAGGAGGCATCCCCTTCACGCAGCCCAAAAAATAATAATCTTCAACGAGATCATCAAGCTTATGCTCTGGATTATTATTTGCATAATATATTTCATCAATAAGACCAGAAGCACCAATAATTTCTATATGAGCTTCATTAGTTACACTTTGAATCGTTTCTTTCGGTTCTTTCATATGCGTTTGCTTTAACCTTATGGTTGTCGCTGTATTATTTAATTTTGAGTTATCATCAGGATCATACTCTCCTAGCGAATGAGTCATCTCAGTAATCCTTTCCACCAATCTTCACTATTCAAATACCATTCAACAGTTTTTTTAATGCCTGTTTCAAATGACTCTACTGGTTTATAACCTAACTCATTATTGGTTTTAGTTGCGTCAATCGCATAGCGCCAATCATGCCCAGCGCGGTCTTCTACAAAGGTAATTAACTCTTCAGTTTTGTTTGCTAAAGCAGCTTTAGCTGATGGATATGCCGTCGCTAGTTCTGGGTTGTTTTTAAACTGATCATTTAAAAGCTTACATACTAATTTTACGATATCAATATTAGCCCATTCATTGTGCCCACCGATATTATAGTTTTCACCTAAACGCCCTTTGTTTAGAACCAGCTCAATGCCACGAGCGTGATCTTCTACATATAACCAATCGCGAATTTGTTGACCATCACCATAAACAGGCAGTGGTTTATCATGAAGAATATTAGTAATAATCAGTGGAATAAGTTTTTCAGGGAAATGATAAGGACCGTAATTATTTGAACAGTTCGATGTCGTTACTTCTAAACCATAAGTATGGTGGTAAGCACGTACTAGATGATCAGAAGCCGCTTTAGAAGCTGAATAAGGCGAATTTGGCGCATAAGCAGTTTCTTCTGTGAATGCCGGATCATTAGGCCCTAGTTCACCGTACACTTCATCGGTTGATACATGATGAAAACGATGTTTAAGTGGCGTTTTACCGTTTGATTTTGGCGCATCGATCCATACTTTTTTAGCTGCTTTAAGTAAACTGTATGTACCGATAATATTCGTTTCAATAAAAGCATCTGGCCCTGTAATTGAACGGTCAACATGAGACTCAGCCGCAAAATGTACTAAGGTATCAATGCCATGTTCTTTTAATAATGTTTCTACCAATGCTGTATCGCAAATATCTCCGTGAGCAAATACAAAGTTAGGATTATCTTCAACAGACGCTAAACTTTCTCGGTTGCCGGCATAAGTTAACGCATCTAAAACCACTACTTTGTCCTGTGGGTTATTGGCAAGCCAGTATAAAACATAATTTGCACCGATAAAACCAGCGCCACCAGTTACTAATAAGCTTCGAGTTGTCATTTTTTTCCTTAATTTGGTTGTTGAATACTAGGTGCTAGATGGCTAGATGCTAGATGACTAGATGCTAGATGACTAGATGCTAGATGACTAGATGCTAG